>NZ_JBPAOH010000095.1:0-30702 GCF_050875635.1 Tolypothrix sp. VBCCA 56010 | reverse complement strand
CAAGGAGAGGGGGGGAGGGGGAGAGGGGGAGAGTATTAAATTTTGAATTCTCCTTGTCTCCTTGTCCCCTTGTCTCCTTGTCCCCTTGTCTCCTTGTCTCCCACTCCCCCACTCCCCCACTCCCCCACTCCCCCACTCCCCCACTCCCCTTGTCCCCATTCCCCCCCTTCACAGCACCCGCAGCAAACTAGGAATGCTGTCTATCGCTTCTAGGGTGTTAATTTCTGCCAACGCTTGCCGAAAATTGCCTTCGCGTACATCGTGGGTGACAACAACAATTTCTGCTAGTTCTCCTTGAAAACCTGTTTGCACAATTGACTCTAAGCTGACGCCATACGTGCCAAAGCAAGTGCCCAATTTACCGATTACTCCGGGTTGGTCTTTCGTGAGGAAACGAGCGTAAAATCGGGTAATTAGTTCTGCCATTGGGACAATTTGGCAGTAATCTTGATGGCTGCAAGCTAATAAGGGATTTGGGCTAGCTGTACTGGTTTTGAGTGCTGCAACTAAATTTAATATATCTGAGGATACTGCACTGGCTGTTGCACCGGCACCAGCACCAGGACCAAAAAACATCACTTGTTTTAAGGGTTCGCCTTCGACGAGAATAGCGTTATAAACGCCGTTAATGCTGGCTAATGGATGTTCTTTAGGTACTAAGGTGGGATGAACTCTGACGGAGAGGGGAGGGGGGGAGGAGGGGGAGGGGGTGATTGTTTTGGCGATCGCTAACAATTTAATCACAAATCCCAATTTCTCGGCGTAGGCAATATCTGTTTTGCTAACTTGCCGAATTCCCTCACAATAAACGTCTTGCAAGTTGATGCGTCCACCAAAGGCTAATGATGCGAGGATGGCTATTTTATCGGCTGCGTCTAAGCCATCGACATCAGCTGTGGGGTCAGCTTCAGCGTAACCCAACTTTTGAGCATCAGCTAAAACATCGCTAAAGTTACTACCTTCGGTTTGCATCCGCGTGAGGATGTAGTTAGTTGTACCGTTTACGATACCTGTGACGGTGTGAATGCGATTCACACTTAAAGACTGCTTCAAAGGTTGAATTACTGGAATACCGCCACCAACAGCGGCTTCTAGCATTACATATACTCCGGCTTTATTGGCAGCTGTGAAAATTTCATCACCAAAACGAGCGATCGCTGCTTTGTTAGCGGTGACAATATGCTTACCATTTTCAATCGCTTTCAAGATAAGCGATCGCGCCGGCTCTAATCCTCCAATCAATTCCACAACAATATCTACCGCCGGGTCATTGACAATTGCCTCTAAATCTGTAGTCAAAACATTTTTTGCTAATTCTACAGCACGGGGTAATTGGGGCGATCGTACTCCTACCCGATATATTTCTATCTCTCGTAACAACGGGTGACGTCCGTTCAAATCTTGCAACAACTGCACCGTACCCGTCCCCACCGTCCCTAATCCTAGTATTCCCAGCTTCACACCCACAAACTTTATACCAAATTCCACCAATAACAATTGTAGGTGAGGCATATGCCCCACCTACTATCTTTTATCTTTTTATGAGTCGTAAGTTATCGTTATCTGTTATGAGCTTTCACTCCTAACTTCTGTACGGGCGGGGTTACCCCGCCCCCTCCTAACTCCAAACTCCATTAATAGGTTTCTACGTGCCAGCGACCGGCTTTCTTGATTTGCTTCTGGTAATCAGTCCAGTTTACACCTTCCTTAGCAGCAGCAGCACTCAGCGCCGCATCGATACCTTCTTCCATACCCCGCAAACCGCAGATGTATGTATGAGTTTTCTCTTCTTTAATCAGCTTCCACAATTCATCCGCGTGTTCTGCCACCCGGTCTTGGATGTACATTCTCCCACCTTGGGGGTTTTTCTGTTCGCGGCTGATAGCGCAAGTTAAACGGAAGTTTTCAGGATACTTTTGTTCCAATTCTTCCAATTCTTCCTTGTATAGAAGGTTTGGAGTTGTGGGAACGCCAAATATTAACCAAGCGAATCCATTAAATTGGTAATCTTGGTTAGCGGCTTTTTCTGCATCCTTAAACATTCGCCACAGGTAAGCCCGCATTGGTGCGATACCGGTTCCTGTCGCCATCATGATCACTTTGGCATCTGTGTCATCGGGTAATAACATTTCTTTACCCACAGGACCTGTGATTTTCACTTCGTCCCCTGGCTTGAGGAAACACAGATGAGTTGAGCAAACACCGTAAACTGTTTCGTTAGTTTCTGGGTGTTTGTACTCCAACTGACGGACGCACAGTGATATTGTTTTATCATCTACATCATCCCCGTGACGGGTCGAGGCGATCGAATATAGTCTGAGTTTTTCTGGCTTACCGTTCTTATCTACTCCTGGTGGGATAATACCAATACTTTGACCTTCTATATACTTCAAATTACTTTCAGAAAGGTCAAACTTGATGTGTTGAACAATACCAATCCCGTTTTCTTGAACTAACGCTTCATTAGATATACATTTCCCAATAAAAGGAGCATTGGGACGGTAAGTGTTCACGGGAACATCAGCGTGCTTGGCTTTCGCTTGAGTCATGGTGTTGCCTTTTTTGTCCTTTTTGGGCTGTTCTTGCTCAGAGTTGAGTGATTTGCCGAAGCCTTTCACTTCACTATTAGCTTTTACAGGTGTGGCTTGACCATTTCCTTTAATGTTAGCAGTCTTATCAGAAGTGGCGTTGTTAACTACTTCGTCTACACTTTCAGAAGTGGCGTTGTTAACTACTTCGTCTACACTTTCAGATGGAGATTTACCATTAAGCTCAATAGCACTTATTGGTTGGATACTAACAATTTTGCCGCCTAAGCGAGTGAGCCGTCGCATTTCTTGATTCATGCGGTTGTAAGGCACTCTGATGAAGACACTGCCACTTTGACGAATTGGGTAGTTCGTTTGATCGGTTTCTTCACTCTGACGCAGACCCACCACTTCGTAGAGAAAGATACGGCTACCTGATTCTTCATTGGCTGTAGCCTCAAGGGCACCTAGATTGTACATTCGTTCTACCACTCCGATATTTACTTAACCGTTACTGAAAAAACCCTTCCCACCACAAGCCTGTCTTAGTTTACCGGATTTCGGTTTCACACGGGCGCTGTAATTGGGAAAAGTGGCATTATAAACAAATGCCTTGCTAGGTACACTCGCCAAAGACATGCAGGCATGGAAAAAAGCACACCTGTTCACCTTCTAAGGTAAAGGATATGTCTTTTGGAGAATGTTAATAATGAGTCAATTTAATGTTTTCTTCTCAAACTTCTTCCCCCAAAAGAAAGATAACTTATACCTACTCTTTGGGTAAGTTGCCCCCATAAAGTTAGTTTATATCGGTGAATACCAATCACGGAAGGTGTTCTTCTGATTAGTTTTATATCTCCGACTTTGGCAGTCTCCTGCATTCAATCAAAATATAAGATAAATGCATTTATTCTTCTGTCATGCCTATTTCCACGAGTAAAACGCGGCTACAAACATTCAGATTTCCGGAGACGTAATTTGATAGTGTCTACCTATGGCAGAAATTCCCGGGCAGAATTTGTACTCTTACATAATGTAGTTTCCCACAAGATGATGTTTTGTTGAGCTTTTTTGCCAAGAATTATCTACGGTTGCTACCTACTCCTATATTTTCATCCAAAGATTGATAAAGATAGGCGATCGCGCTCGCTGGCTGCCTTTGTTTAGACAACTACAATTAAGTTTCACCCTGATGTGAAACTTCTGTCAACCTCTATTAGTGTCAGGGTATACAAACACTTTATCCGAAAATTTCTCCCTTATTCAAGTTGCTAGCTCTTTCTTTGGATATATTCTTGCTTTAAATATATATGCTAAAGAGCGATCGTTGCTACTCAAACTCACCTTCTCAAAAAAAATTTCTCCAAACATTATTATGGCTATAAGATTATACTTAACGAACTTAAACCATTAAGTCACAACCGACGATCCCCCCTTGTCACGGCAATAATGTGCGTTTGTCAAGGTGATTTCAAAATCTGCTCATCTATTATTGGCATGGTCGATTGAGTCAAAGATTCTTATTGACATCAAGTATTGTATAGAATAACCCCTTCTGTTAGAATCTAAATAATCACTAGGATTAAATACTTACCTGCGAAAAAGCAGAATTATACGACGGGTAACGAGTAGTTTGCTGTATACCCGTTAGATGCTTCATGCGATCGCAGGATAGAAAGAACGCAGGAGAAATTAACCATGAAAACTCCTAGCATAAAATCTGCTGTGTGAAAAAATTATTGCATTGACACATCTTTAGCATTTAGAGGAAATTTATGACAAGTAAGCCGGAACACGTGGTATTGATTGGAGTAGCTGGAGACTCAGGATGCGGTAAATCGACATTTTTGCGTCGTTTAATAGATTTGTTTGGTGAAGAATTAATGACAGTTATCTGCTTGGATGACTATCATTGCCTGGATCGCAAACAGCGCAAAGAAACCGGGATAACAGCACTTGACCCGAGGGCAAACAATTTTGACCTGATGTATGAGCAAATCAAAGCGCTCAAAGAAGGTAAAGCAATTGATAAGCCGATTTACAACCACGAAACCGGTTTGCTCGATCCCCCAGAAAGGATAGAGCCGAATCACATTATAGTGATTGAAGGGCTGCATCCTTTATATGATGAGCGAGTGCGATCGCTAATCGACTTCAGCGTATACTTCGATATCAGCGATGAAGTAAAAATCGCCTGGAAAATCCAGCGTGATATGGCAGAACGCGGTCATCGCTACGAAGATGTGGTAGCGCAAATCAATTCCCGCAAACCTGACTTTGATAAGTTCATCGAACCCCAAAGAGAATTTGCTGATGTAGTTCTCCAGGTATTGCCCACCAACCTAATTAAAGAAGACAAAGAACGCAAAGTACTGCGGGTACGTATGCTTCAACGCGAAGATAAGCAAGGCTTTGAGCCAACTTACCTATTCGATGAAGGATCAACCATCCAGTGGACTCCTTGCGGACGTAAGCTGACTTGTTCATACCCAGGTATGCAACTATACTACGGTTCAGATGTTTACTACGGTCGTTATGTCTCCGTACTTGAAGTAGATGGTCAATTTGACAACTTAGAAGAAGTCATTTACATTGAAACTCACCTAAGCAAAACATCTACCAAATACGAGGGTGAAATGACTCACCTGCTACTCCAGCACCGTGAGTATCCTGGTTCCAATAATGGTACTGGTTTATTCCAAGTGCTTACAGGTTTGAAAATGCGTGCCGCTTATGAGCGGTTGACAGCTACAGAAGCAAAGCTAGCAACAGCTCGGGTATAAAAGCAGCAGTCTTTGTGTCAAAGCTTTTGGGGATGCATGAGTGCAGCCCCTATTTTTTTGTGTAAAAATCAGTATTTTAACTTGAATACAGGTAGCGTAATTTTTATTTATATTAAAGAGATTACCAAAGATTTAGTGTTTTCATGAAGATAAAAGAAACACTAAGAGTTAATTGTAAAAATCTTGTTATGATTTCATAAATTAGTAGCTGAACTAAATGCTTGCACTTAGTTCATTAGCACAATCACAGGAGGAATTGCCTTTGTCTCGTCGCTATTTATTTACCTCCGAGTCTGTTACCGAAGGTCATCCCGATAAAATCTGCGATCAGATTTCTGATACGATTCTGGATGCTTTACTGGCACAAGACCCCAGCAGCCGTGTTGCTGCTGAGGTTGTGGTTAATACTGGCTTGGTGTTAATCACTGGTGAAATAACCACCAAAGCGAATGTCAATTACGTCAATCTCGCCAGAAAGAAAATTGCTGAAATTGGCTATACTGATGCCGATAACGGCTTTTCTGCCAATAGCGCCAGCATTTTGATCGCATTGGACGAACAATCGCCTGACATTGCCCAAGGCGTAAATACCGCCCAAGAAACCCGCGAAGAGGATAGTGATGAACTATTCGATAAAACTGGTGCTGGCGACCAAGGTATCATGTTCGGCTTCGCTTGCAACGAAACACCAGAATTGATGCCCTTGCCTATTTGTTTGGCACACCGCATTGCTCGCCGATTGGCAGCAGTCCGCAAAACAGGCGATTTACCTTACCTGCGTCCTGATGGCAAAACTCAAGTCACCATCGTCTACGAAGACGGACGCCCGGTAGGTATTGACACTATTTTGATTTCCACCCAACATACAGCCACTATTGGGGAAATCACCGACGAAGCCGCAGTACAAGCCAAAATTAAACAAGACCTCTGGACAGCAGTGGTCGAACCTGTTTTTGCCGACATCAACATTAAGCCGGATGGAGAGACACGCTTTTTAGTCAACCCCACCGGTAAATTTGTTGTTGGTGGTCCTCAAGGTGACTCCGGCTTGACTGGACGGAAAATCATCGTAGATACCTACGGTGGTTACTCGCGTCATGGTGGTGGTGCTTTCTCTGGCAAAGACCCCACGAAAGTAGACCGCAGTGCTGCTTATGCTTGTCGCTATGTGGCGAAAAATATTGTCGCTGCGGGTTTGGCAGAAAAATGTGAAGTCCAGTTGAGTTATGCGATCGGCGTAGCTAGACCGACAAGCATTTATGTGGATACCTTTGGTACAGGCAAAGTCGATGACGAAATTTTGCTGGAATTAGTCAAACAGCACTTTGAACTGCGTCCTTTGGGGATTATTCATAGCTTCAACTTACGCAACCAACCAAGTGAAAGAGGCGGACGTTTTTATCAGGACGTCGCGGCTTACGGTCATTTGGGACGGACTGATTTAGATTTGCCTTGGGAACGTACCGACAAGGCAGAATTGTTGAAGCAAGCCGCAAATAGTTCACTTTCTCAAGCGATGTCGAAAGCACTCACCTAAAGAGTGGGAACAAAGCGTTGAAACGCTTACTACGAAGTAAGTGCTATTGAGGGTATGGGCAACTATATAAGTTGCTTATGCCCTCATTATTTCTGTTGCAGGTTTTTTCACAATCATAGGAATGAGCGCATTCTTGTAGGGGCAATTCATGAATTGCCCCTACGTAAATTCAAGCTTTGACGACATGAGTGCGTAAGTCCTAAATCAGATTAATCGGCGAAGCTGAACGCAGTTTGCTGCTTTATGAGTGCAGGCGTAGAACTGGCGCAATTGCTATATTAGGCTAGAGATGGAGTATACTGTCGTTTATCTTGCTGCAATCAGCTATTGACAATAATTTATAAAGTAAAACAGTGTCAGCCGAAGAGCCATCGATGGATGAACTCCCTACTATAGAATTTCCCTCAAGAGGGAAACTTAAAGCAAGCTCATGGCGCATCCATCAAAAAATTGGCTATGGGTATTTTCTGGCAATTGGGATTGGCTTTTTCGGTTCGCTTACCGGATTGGTAATCGCTAATTCCTACCGGGGACAAGGAATCATCCAATTAAATCAAGCTCACCACCAAGGACAACTACTGTCTGATTATCAAAATGCGGTAGTAGGAGCGCAATTGCATAGCTCAAATTTGGTTGCTGTGGTCCGAGAAAAAGAACGATTAGCTGCCACAAACGCCGAATTTCTCCAGAGTGTTGACAGAGCGAAGAAATTGACACCAGAAATTGTCAGCTTTATAGAAAGCAAACCGAAGAAGTTAGCTTCCAGTCAGGCAAGTTTGCAGGCTTTATTGCAGGATTACGCGACTAGCTTAGATGCATATGTTGGGGAAATAGAGCCTATTTTGCAGCAAATTGACAAGCCGCAAGTGCAACAAACGGAACTTTCTACAGCCCAAGAAAAATTGTTGGCAGTTATGCGTGGTGAAAAAGCCGCACGGCTAGATCAGCTTTCTCAAAGATTGGCTAACATCTTGCAAAGTGCCCAAGAGAAAGAGGATAAAAGCACAGAAGATGTAGAACAGACGAAAAAAGTTGAGAGATTTATCGTTATCCTCAGCATGTTAGTGTCAGTAGCGATCGCCGCGATTATCGCATGGCGAACTTCCAGAGCGATCGCTGAACCTGTAATCGTTGTCACTCAAGTTGCCGAACAGGTGGCGAGAAAATCTAATTTTGATTTGCGAGCTCCCATCACCACTGAAGATGAAATTGGCTTGTTAGCTAAATCTCTCAATCATCTGATTGAGAGCGTATCTCAGCGCACTAAAGAACTACAACAAGCTAAAGAACAAGCAGAAGCTGCTAACAAGGCAAAAAGCCGATTTTTGGCAAATGTCAGTCACGAGTTACGCACACCATTAAATGCTGTGATCGGTTTGAGCCAACTTTTGCAAGATGATGCGGTTGATTTAGGTGTGACCGGAGATTTTATCATAGATTTGGAAACAATCAACTCCGCAGGCAGGCATCTACTCGAACTAATTAACGATATCCTCGACTTGTCGAAAATAGAAGCCGAGAAAATGACTCTTTATCCGGAGACGTTTGAAATTGCCATGCTGATTAATAACGTCATCTCAACAGTCAAGCCGGCGGTAGAAAAAAATGGCAATACTTTAGAACTCGATTACGATCGCGAACTTGGCACGATGTATGCCGATCAAACTAGGCTGCGGCAAGTGCTGTTAAATTTGCTGAGTAATGCCGCAAAGTTTACCACTAACGGCAAGGTGACGCTGGCAATTAAAAGAGATAAGGAATATTTATTACCATACGCACCTTTAGGTATGATTACTTTCACCGTTGCCGATACAGGCATCGGCATGACTGAAAGTCAACAACGGCAACTATTTCAGCCTTTTACTCAAGGCGATACTTCAACGACGAAAAAGTATGGCGGTACTGGATTGGGATTAGCAATTAGTCGCCATTTTTGCTTGATGATGGGTGGTGAAATTACTGTGAAAAGTGAGCCGGGAGTTGGTACTGTTTTTGTTGTCCGTCTGCCACTTAGTGAGAAAGATTGAACGGGGTGTAGGGGGTAGGGTATAGGGTGTAGGGGACAATGTTAGTTGGGGATTGGAACCCCAACGAACATTCGAGAACCGCTATATCCAGTTTGTACGCGGTTTATTTTTAAGACTTACGCACTCATGTCGTCAAAGCTTGAATTTACGTAGGGGCAATTCATGAATTGCCCCTACAAGACTTTATTGTTTCGGCTCATTCCTAATTTTCTTCAATAGACCTCTTGCATTCATTCTATAAATACATGTTCTTCTTATCCCTTTCACGGCAGATGCTCCACTTGGGGAAACCCCAAGACCGCACTGCCTCCCCTTTCCCCTTTTCCCTTTCCCCTGACTTCTGCAAGAAGTCTAATAGCTAGGAAAGCAGAGCTAATAGCTGGCTTTCCACTTCAAGACGATCTTCGGCAAAAGGACACAACTGTAGGTAAGTCTTCAAATCCCGTGCTGCTTCTTGAAAACGTCCCAAAGAAGTTAATGCTACTGCCCGATTTTGGTATAAATCGGCAGTTTCTGGTGAGAGAGCGATCGCTCTTTCTAAATCTGCCAAAGCTTCTTCATAGCATCCGGCATCGTAGTGTAAAATAGCACGGTTCGCTAGTGCTAGAGGCTGGTTGGCATCCAAAGCTAATGCTGCATTATAATCTGCCAAGGCTGCGTCCGGCTGCTCTAACATCTCAAATACTTCAGCGCGTGCTAGCAGAACTGAAAATTGATTTGGATCTAAATCAATAGCGGTGGAAAAAGCATTTAAAGCTTCAGTGATTTTACTTAAATGTCTATAACATTGTCCTAAATTTGACCAAACCTCCCAATAAGGGGGACTCAACTCTATCGCTTTGGTGTAGTCTTTAAGAGCATCCTCGAAGCGACCGAGCTTAAAGTACAAGTTGCCGCGATCGTTGTAGTATTCGGAATAATTGGAGTCCATTGCCATCGCTGCCGTGAGGTAGGCGATCGCCTGTTCATGAGAATTAATAGCAGCATAAACCTGAGCAATATTATAAAGCAAGACCGACCGATGAAGAAGATGTTCATTTGGTTTGAGATGAGCATTGAGTTGCTCAAAGCACGACTGACAAATTTCCATAGCCTCATGCGATCGCCCTTGGCGTTGCCGGACTAACGCCAACCCATTGCGGTTAAAAGCAGTCTGAAAAAGTTTTGTGTACTGCGGTATGTCAGCTCGTGCTAATTCTTCTAAGCCTCGATCCAGATATGCTTCAGCCTTAGATAAATCACGTTCTGGAAGAAAGCGGGCGTACAGCATCGCCATCATGTAGCAGCAATGATAAAGGTATTCGGGTGCATCTAACTTGGTTATAGCTGTTTCCATCACTTCAAGGGCTTGCAAAGGCTTGCCCAAGGCTGCATAACAGTTGTATGCCTTGAAATAGATAATCCAGTGCTTTTCTATGTCATCTGGGCAGTAACGCTCTAACTTTGGCAAGGCAGCCTCACAATAAACTAAGCCATCCTCGTAAAAACCGCGTTTTGGATAGATTGAGCAGGCATGAAGTTGATATTTCAAAGCCTTTTCTGGCTGGTTACTAAGCTGGTAATAACGGATTAACTCTGGCAAATGTATCTCTAGCTCAATCGCATCTTCCCCTACCTTATGTTCAAGTTCTTCAGCCAGTCGAGTTATTTCCTGTTGGTTGACGCAGGTGGGTGGATCGGGATGCAAGTTTAATCGGACACACTGTCCCAGGTATTTGGGGTCAAATTGACCGACTACAGCCTCACTGTTGATTGGGTCAGTAGCAACGACCAGAGTCAAATGCAATTGCTGACCGCGACGCCGCATTAGTTCAACAAAAAAACGGCGTGCCAAAGCGCCGGCATGGTCGAAGCGATCGCAAGCAATCACCCAAGGAGAACTATCAAAACGTTGGTGCCAAGCAGCCAAAAGGTCGATAAGTCCATGCACGATGCGAAAAGCTCGGTCTGCCGGGTAGTTACGCACGCGCTCGTTCTTGGGAGCCGTGTCCGTCAAAGTCGGGTTGCGAACCGATATTGTTCGCCCTAAGCCAGGTAAAACACTGGCTAGCTCATAATCGTGCTTAATGAGCAAATCCGGTGCTTCAGCCTGGATTTTGGGGATTAAATCGTTTAACAGAACCTTTAAACCAGCCCAAGGACCGCCTCGATCGCGATCGCATGATAACAGCCAAGTAGATGCCCCACTAGCTTGGGCTTGGTGGAGACATTGCTGTAGGCGATCGCGACGACATTGACCGGGTTCTGCTTCTAACAAAATCACCTGACCAGCCCAGTTTAAGGGTTGTGTCGGCATGTTATGCTGCCACTCCATAAATAATTACCTCTTTGCTATACGAAAACTACGAATCCAAAGCCAGAAGCCGATACCTCTGGGAGTAAAAACCAGCAATAGCATTAACAATGCATCAATAAAGGCGTAAGGACTGGCATAATATCCAGCACTTAAAACACCGAAAACAGCCAAATAGTAATGCCACATCAACGGAATGCTAATAAAGATTAAGATTCCGAAAGCAGCAATGCGACCGACGAGCCAGAGAATTGCATAAATGCGAATCACACGTCTCTCAAATGCCGGGATGTGAGACTGATTTACCTTGCCTACCGAGCGAATGAATCGAGCTAATTGGTTACGCAGGTATACTTCCGTATCTTTCATCAAGCTTTTGCATCTGAAGAAATTGGCAATGACATAATAAAAGTCGGTGCGGACAAAAAAGTAACATTGCCAAAGCAGACCAAGCAGATAAGTCAGCAACATCGCTCGACTCAGTAGGAAAATAACCGGAGGCAGCACCAGCCATGCGTGACTGTGGGCAAACAACAGTAAAGTCAGGACGGAAGCTGAAACTGCATCCAGCAGTGGACCAGCGATGAATGGCAAATAACGCTGATTTCTAGGCACTGCCCAGACCCCGGTCATATCCGTTTCTGCTACCAATATCCAAAGACGATTGCTGATACCCATGCGAGAGGAAACACCAACGGCTCGCGCAGCAATTAAATGAGCCATTTCGTGTAAAAAAAGCACCAGGTAGCTCATTGCGATTAGAACCAAACGCATCAGCGTCAAGTTTTTCTGGAAAAAGTGCGCCCCCCATCCTGGTACAATAGAAGGCTGGAGAGCGATCGCTAACAAGGCTAGACCGATTAAAACACCACAGCTAATCAATACCGGACGGCTGAATAATCTTTGGGCTAGCGATCGTGGGAAGTTAGCGAAGTGAAAGCGTAATTGAGTTGGTTTTTCAAAGCTTGAGACAAATGCCGCATTCATCGCGACATCTGTTTGAGCAACCTCATCCTTCTTTAGGGGATGGACAAATCCTTTACGCTCCAAAAAGTCCAGTAACTCCTCGATATCAGGAACCTCGTCATATTTTTCCTGATAAAGTGATTGAACTTGGGCTACCGTCTTACCGTCCGCCAGATAGTCCAGCAGTTCTACAGCATCAGACGGCAACACCAAAAAAACAGCGGTATCTGTACGCCCGATGACAACCTCCTCCCCCTCAGATTGCCGAGTAAACGGATAAACCGCAACAAGCATGTCGCCTGTATACTGCCCCATTGATACTTTCCTTCAAGAGTAATTGGAACTGCCACCTAGGGATGGCGGTTCCAATCATAAGCACTTAACTTAAACCAATACGCAATTAGTTACAACTAGGACCATACATAGCTGCTGCGGTGGTTTTGAGTGTTTCGGCTTCGCGGATGACGAATTTCTTCATCGATTTCAGTTCTTGCTTTGTGGATGTGATAGTTTTCATAAATTTGAACTCCTGTTTGTTTGTGACTTTTTTGGTGGTTCAGCTGCTAAATAAAGCTTGTTTCTGAACCGTTACTAATAGGTTCGCTTAGAAACTCTCAACCGTCGATATGGATAAGTTAAGGACTTTTATCTCGGCGATCGCATTTGCAAAACGCAGCTTAGTTCAGAAAAAGTCAGAAAAATTCAGGTGCTGTAAATTGAAGTCTTTTCTGCAACACTCCAACTGAATATTACCCTTGAGGGTACTGCGAAAGTATCAGCAACTTTTTTACAATAGTAAGGCTTACAACTTGACAAATCCATTATTGTATGCGTGACGAGCCAGTGTTAACTTAGGTGCGCTTGGGCAATAGTCAGATGAACGTAAAAACTTTTCATTTATATCTCAGGCACTGCATAAGTTAATTTTGCTTGCATCTAATTAAAGAAGGAATTTAATAAGTCTGATTAACATAATCGAATTTTTGTCAATGTGTAAGTGCTGAATAGTACTCAGACGATTTCCCTATTTACAAATAACATTATCAGGCAGAGGGATTTGTCTTGAATTATTCGCTATTTACGCAACACAAGGAACAAATCCGGAAAGTTGCAAATTTAATATGTATCACTGTAGTGAGATGTACGTCGGAACAATGGACTTTGAAGAAGCATTCAAAGTTGTCGATACAGCAGTTTTTGCCAAGAGAAAAAGGCATCTAAAAGATATTGAAGTGGCAATACTTCGCGGTTCGTGGCAAGGTCATAAGTATCACGAGATTGCAGAAGCTTATGGATATACTGTTGACTACTTAAAACAAGATATTGGTCCCAAATTATGGCAACTACTTTCGGAAGTACTGGGAGAAAAGGTTAGTAAAACGAATTTTCAGGTAGCCTTGGAACGGCAACTAACACCTAACGTGATAGAGAGAATAATAACTCCTAACTCAGAATTGAAAACTCATCATTGTGATTGGGGTGAGGCAATTGATGTTTCTGTTTTCTTTGGTCGCATTGATGAACTTGCTACCCTCAATCAATGGATAGTACAAGACCGTTGCCGTTTAGTGACGCTGTTGGGTATGGGGGGAATTGGCAAAACATCTCTTGCCGTTAAATTAGCAGAACAGATTCAAGGTGAGTTTGAATATCTGATTTGGCGAAGTCTTCACTATGCACCTTCATTATTGGCAATTTTGACAGATTTAAATCAATTTTTTGGCAGCGAATTAGAAACACTACCGACAACAATCGATCTTCAAATATCGCTTTTGTTAAAAAGATTGCGAACTCACCGCTGTTTGCTAATCCTAGATGATTGGGAGACAATTTTGCGCGGTGGAGATATCGCTGGATACTATCGTCAAGGCTATGAAGATTACGGTGAATTTCTCAAACGAGTGGGAGGAGAACGCCACCAAAGCACATTAGTATTAGCTAGTCGGGAAAAACCTATAGAAGTTGTTTTTCAAGCTGGTGAAACTTCACCTGTACGTGTTTTAGAAGTTAAAGGCTTAAAGCCAAAAGATGCTAAACAACTTTTGGCTACCAAAGGTCTTTATGATACAGAGAAAAAGTTAGACGAGTTAATTGAAATATACCGAGGTCATCCCAGCGCCTTAAAAACTATTGCTACCACAATTCAAGATTTATTTAATGGTAATATTACTGAGTTTATCGGACAAAGCTCTTTAGTAATTGGTGATATTTTTTCTCACATTCTGAACCAACATTTTGAGCGCTTGTCTGATTTAGAAAAGACAATTTTGTACTGGTTGGCAATTGAATATCAGCCTATTTCACTGGCTCAATTAAAAACTAATTTAGGGGTTGGGGTGTCATGTTCGGAATTACTGGCTGCGCTAGAATCTCTAGGAAGGCGATGTTTAATTGATAAAACTACGTCTGCGCTGATTGAAAAACAAACGTCTTGCTGTAACCATGAAACTTTATTCACTCTTGAACCTGTAGTGATGAGCTATGTCATCAATCAATTCATCGAACAAATTGTTCAAGATATAATTGAAGCGATGCAAGCTAACTCTATCGAAAAGCTAGGGTTGCTAAGAATTCATGCACTAGTTAAGGAAGATGAGGCTGACAACATCAAAGCGATTCAAGTACATTTTATCCTGACACGGATTAAAGAACGTCTGCACCTGAAATTCAAAGACGCAAGCAGGGTAGAGATGCATTTGAAAAATTTGCACTCATTGCTGCGTGGGTATTCTGGGGAAGCGATCGCATACGCAGAACACAACTTACTGAATTTGCTCAGAGAAATGCAATGATTGCTTTCAACTTTTATTTACAACAGTTTGACAAATCCTACTTGCTGAAAATGGCGATCGGATGTAAAAGCTTGAGTAATTCCCTCCTGTGTCATTACTACAAAACTGATACAGTCAGTTAACCCCCAATCTTTATCAGGACGCTGACTGTAAAACGCCCAACCTTCATCAAGAATATTTTTATTCCTCGTTTGGGTAAATTACGATTTCTGTTTCTTCGTCTGTTTTAGAGGCATAGGAAATTATTTTAAAGTGTTCTCAGTTTAAATATGTTTGAATATTTTGAATTCTATGTTTTTTATCTTTTTGACATCTATATAACTCATCATAAAATCTGATATCTACTTCTCGCCAACTTACCCAACCCACCCAACCCATATTTGAATATCTATTATCTGTAAAAGTATAAGCTACTAATTTAGGACTGTTGTTGATTTAAATTATACAAAAATCGTCCTGTTCGCTAACTATGTTATTAATATTGGGTTGATAGACCATGATTTGAAATGGAGATTTATTTATCAATTCTGATTTACTTTCATCATCAAGTGAATTATAAAAATCCCTGAATTCATCTTGTTTATATTCAATCAGAAATCTTTCATTTACTTGAGTTTGAAAGAAATCTTTTAACTTCTTATTTTCTACTAACTTTTTGATAAAATGTAGTGTACAAATTGAATTAACTGTAACCAAACCTCGTTTATATAATTCAGTCAGAGTTTCAACTTCCGAAAAAACAATCTTTCCTTGTTTTAAACATTCACTGCTACTAATTATTTTTCTTAAGCTATCAATTCCTGTAATAAATGAGGGTATATTTTGCCGTTTACTATAATTAGTATCTAAAATAGCTACTAATTCATTTTCGTCACTTATAAGTAAATGTTCACGTAATTGTTCTTTAATAATACCTAGGTATTCTTCATATTCTTTTTCCCAATATATTGATTGTATATCTAATCCTTCTTGAATATCTGCACTATTACTAGTATTCCAATTTGCTACAAAGAAACCGATTTGTTGATGTTCAATGTTACCTGATTTAGATTCTAACACTACTTTCCAAGTTTCAATACATCTATATTGAGGTTTATTTTGACTCATATTTAGATTGTATTTTTTGGTAAATACATACTTGGAAATATCTTCTCTTTGTTTTGTACGGCTTTGA
The DNA here is from genome assembly GCF_050875635.1 of Tolypothrix sp. VBCCA 56010. Lineage (NCBI taxonomy): Bacteria > Bacillati > Cyanobacteriota > Cyanophyceae > Nostocales > Tolypothrichaceae > Tolypothrix > Tolypothrix sp. VBCCA 56010. Next base: position 14,602 of record NZ_JBPAOH010000095.1, on the reverse strand, counting down.
TTCTTCTTAATACCAACCTGTATACTCTGTATGTTGAAAGACCAGTTAGCTTCCGTTGATTGTTCACTTTGATTTATTTCTTTAGTTTGTCCTTCAACAGTAAATTCTATTTCTTCATCTGCATTTCTGTTAGCATAATGTTGGTTTTCTAGTTTCAGTTTTATTTGTATTAAATTATTGGCATTATGTTCAGATATTCTTCTTAAAAGAATATCTTTGATTTTCAATTCATATATTAAAGATAAGATTAAAGCGGGGATAATGCTAAAGAGCAATAAGTATATCCACCAATTATTATCATTTTTATTTAAATTGAACCCTGATTTTATAGATTCTTCTAATAAATTGTGTAAATTTTCTTGTTTTGATAATTGACTACTGTTATCAAAAAACAAATCTACGCATAAAATATATTCTTCATTTTTAGTAGTTTTATTATTAGTAGTTTTAAATTTGTACCATAAAGTTCTAATTCCATTAGACTTATCTTTATCGTTTATATCTATATAAAGATTTGTAAGTCCCGACGAATTATCTTCATTAATAAAATCTGAAGGATAATAGTTATCTTCATATTTTCCTATAGTAGTTCTGTACCAAGGTCTACTTTGATAATCGAGCCTTTTCTTAGTTTCATAATTTTCACCAGTCAATGGATAAGAAAGCATAAAACCTGTCTTTTTCCTAAAAATATAAATATTATTAATTTTTAGGTAGGGTAACATATTTGAGTATTTATCTTTATTGTCATTTGTTTCGTCATCTTTATCTTTTGTTAAATCTTTAATTAAAGTTTTACTAAAAATATCTAAATTATCTGTATTTTCATCACTATGTTTTGTCTTATTTAACAATTGTGGTTTAATTTTATCTATCATATATTGAGTAAAATTTTGAAAAACTGGATCTGATTTTTCTGATTGTATATTAATATTACTATTATTAACTTTAAAATTGATTAAGCTAGTATAATGGTAGCAAGCTTTAACCGGATTATTATTTTGATTCCACTCAACACAAGGTGGTTGTTCTGGTAATTTTCCCTCAGAATTATAATATATATTTTCTTGTATCTTTTCAGTAACTTTTTGACTATTTAATATCTTTGGTATTTTTTTTTGTGCTTGTTTTATAAATGATGGAAAATTGCTTGAATTTTTTGTTTCATCTAAGTTTTGATACCATGAAATGAGTTGTTTGTTTTCTTTTTCGTATTCTTCTTTTTGTTTTTGATTTTTGATGATATATCCAAAAATTATGATAATCAAAATTGACGCTATATATAATGAGAAAAATGGTATTGCAATTTTAAATAAATTATTTCTTGGTTGAAGCATAATTAATCACCTCATATTTTGCTTTTATCAGTGTAAAAGACTAATGTACAAATTAGTGTTTCTACGTAACATTTAGTAATATTACGTAGAAATATCCTTTGTAACTGTTTAAGCACAAGGGTATCTCTTATCTTTCACTTGGAAAAATACGTGTCAATTCCATGACCAAATGCAAAGGGATGCATTCCTTATTGAAAATGTAAAATTAGTAACTATAATAGTTTTGGAAAGCAAGCTTGAAAGGCTATTTGTACCGCTTGTTCCAAGTCAGGTAAACTATCTTTAATGATTAATACTTGTAATATTACTGAGTAACTTAGTTAAGTTAGTATTTTTTAGTCTACTTAAATATACCCCTTCGTGTATTGTCATATTTTTGCAGATTTTATTTGTCTTTTCCGGGTTTATTCGGTTAGGTACAAGTATGAGTCAAGGTTTATTCTTCTCGCTTCAGCGTTTTATATAGATAATGGTCATGTTGATGTGCTAAATCGTCAATACCAGTATCAACCTGAGAATCTTTAATCAACTGTCTGAGCTTATCCCAATCTGAGTTCTCTTTTGGTGCAGGTTGGGGGGTTTTGTCGTCTTCTGCATAAGCAAGAGCTTCATACAAGTCTGCTTCTTCTAAGTAGGGATAAGCCTGCAAAATTTCTGCTGGAGAATGCCCCGATGCCATCAGCCCGATTATAGTACCAACAGTAACTCGCAACCCTCTAATGCAGGGTTTTCCACCCATCACTTCTGGATTGAGGGTGATTCTAGTTAATTGTTTCATAGTTTTGATTTTAGTGCATTCATTATGAAGCTACCCCATAAGTTATTTTAAGTGGCGATCGCCTTTGCATCGAATGCGGCGGGCGCAAAAAGCTGAGGGGAGACGCTGCTAAAATACCAATTGTATAGCAGCGATTCTCAAGCGGGAGATGCTGCGGCTTGTATCCTAGTCATACGCACTCCTCACACCCATGACGACAACAATTGATTTTCTCAGTCACCTTAACCCATCCCAACGTCAAGCCGTAGAACACTTTTGCGGTCCGCTGCTAGTTGTTGCTGGCGCCGGTTCGGGTAAAACACGAGCGCTGACTTATCGCATTGCTAATCTGATTCTCAAACACCGTGTCGATCCAGAAAATATCTTGGCGGTTACTTTCACTAACAAAGCCGCACGAGAAATGAAAGAACGGATTCAAAAGCTTTTTGCCGAACAGTTGGCGATGTCAGAATACGGTGAACGTTTTGATTTGTTAACAGAATATCAACAAATTCAACTAAAGTCAAAAGTTTATCGCATTTATATCAAAGATTTGTGGTGTGGAACTTTTCACAGTTTATTTTCTCGCATTCTCCGCTTCGATATTGAAAAATATCAAGATGAAAAAGGACGGCGTTGGAATCGCAATTTCTCGATTTTTGATGACTCTGACTCTCAAAGTCTTGTCAAAGAAATCGTTACCAAGCAGTTAAATTTAGACGATAAGAAATTTGAACCGCGTTCGGTACGTTACGCGATTAGTAACGCCAAAAATCAAGGTTTATCGCCTAAAGAATTTGAACGAGAGAACCCTAAATATTGGGGAAGAGTCGTTGCGGAAGTTTATAGTTGCTATCAGGATAGGTTAGCACAAAACAACGCTCTTGACTTTGATGATTTGATTTTAATTCCTGTCAAACTGTTTCAGCAAAACGAACAAGTATTAAGTTATTGGCATCGGAAATTCCGCCATATTCTTGTAGATGAATATCAAGATACTAACCGCACTCAGTACGACCTTATCCGCTTGTTGGTAACGAACGGTGAAAATAATAAGAGTGAATGGGATTGGCGCGATCGCTCGGTTTTTGTGGTCGGTGATGCAGATCAATCAATCTATTCATTTAGAATGGCGGACTTTACGATATTACTTGAGTTTCAGCAAGACTTTGGTGATAATTTGCCAGACGACGATACCCGCACAATGGTAAAATTAGAAGAAAATTATCGTTCGTGCGAAAATATTCTGGAAGCGGCGAATCAACTAATAGAAAATAACACTCAACGAATTGATAAAATCCTCAAACCGACGCGGGGAGTCGGTGAACAAATTTATTGTCACAAAGCAGATGATGAAATCGCTGAAGCTGCATTTGTAATTAATCAAATTCGCACTTTAGAAAGGCAAAATCCCGAAGTGAATTGGGGTAATTTTGCCATACTTTATCGCACCAATGCTCAATCTCGTCCTTTTGAAGAAGCTTTAGTGAGAGCCGGAATTCCTTATACAATTGTGGGAGGATTGAAATTTTACGATCGCAAAGAAATTAAAGATGTATTAAGTTATTTAAAGGCGATCGCAAACCCATCGGACACTCTCAGTTTATTACGAGTTATTAACACTCCTCGACGCGGTATTGGTAAAGCCACCATCGACGCTTTGGTAAACGCGGCTCAACAATTAGGCACAACATTGTGGGAAATACTTATCGACGAGACATCAGTTAATACATTAGCTGGACGTTCTGCGAAAGCTGTAAATAATTTTGCTCAAATGATTCGCAAATTGCAAGAACAAGTCAGCACAGTTCCCGTTTCCGAGATTGTAGAAAAATTGCTAGAAGCTTCTGGTTACGTTCAAGATTTGCAAAATCAAGGTACAGAAGAAGCTGACAACCGCTTGCTAAACGTCAAAGAACTTTATAACGCGGTGTTGCAATTTGAAGAAGAAAACGAAGATGTTTCATTAGGTGCTTTTTTAGAAAGTACTTCTCTGAGTTCGGATTTGGATAACTTAAAAGAAGGACAAAAAGCGGTTTCTTTGATGACTTTACATTCTTCTAAAGGATTAGAGTTTCCGGTTGTCTTTTTGGTAGGGTTAGAGCAGGGATTATTTCCTAACTATCGTTCTTTAGATAATCCAACAGCTTTAGAAGAAGAACGTCGTTTATGTTATGTGGGTATTACTCGCGCACAAGAGCGGTTATATTTATCACATGCTCGCGAACGTCGTCTTTATGGAAATCGAGAACCAGCAGTGCGATCGCAATTTCTCAACGAATTACCAGAAGAATTACTTACCACTGCGCGTCAGACTAGCCAAATCACCAAAAGTCCGTCTGTAGGTGCTTCCGTGTCACCTGGAAAGCAACAAAATATACAGAATTGGCAAGTAGGCGATCGCGTCTTGCATAAAAGTTTTGGCATCGGTCAAATTACCCACGTATTTGGCTCAGGTAATAAAATATCTGTAGCGATTAAATTCACCACTCTCGGTCAAAAAATAATCGACCCCAGAGTAGCACAATTACAACGAGTCGAGTAGATAGTTTCAATTTATCGGGGCAAATTTATTAAAAAGTTGCCCCTATTTTTTAACTTACAAAAATAGCGCAGGTGATACATGAAAAAAGGCTCCTAGTGCTTTGGCTTGAAAGAGTGCTAATACCTCTTTTTCCATTTATCACTTCTGAAGTAAATCCCGACGAACCAAAAATTTCTAGTAAGTCTTTTTGTTTTAGTCCTCGTGCCAGCATTAATTCATGCAATACATCATGAGGAGTTGCAGCTTTCAATTGATAGTGTTTCTTTTCATACTGCTCAATTACTGTTACTAACAACTGCAACACTTCAACTTGTTCTGCTGTCAGGTTTTCGCCCAAATCCATGAGTTTTTCTACCTCATTTAATAGACGCTTGTACTCTTGAGCGCTATCAATGACTCGTGGCATTTCGGCAAGCAGCCTAATGTATTCTTCTTTATTCAATGTGCTAGTCATATCAACCCCTTGGGTACGTTGCATCACTCCCAGCTATAGTTAGCAAGTTTGCCTAAAAATAAAGCTGTTCCTACTACGTTAACGGCTAAAGTTAAACCATCATTTAACGAGTCTATAATGCGTCTCTTTTGTCTTTCTGGTGTATGCGTAACTTCTTCGATAGCTGCATTATTTTTTTCTGATGACAAGATATCTACACTCTTATAATTTGCTGTAGAAGTACTTTCTTGATGTACTAAATTATCTTGATATTGAGTTTCTTGCAACTTATAAAACGCTTCGCCTTCTTGAAAAAGTTGAGTTACTATTTGATTAGATAAAACCCGGACTTGTTCATCAAACTCAACTTGATTCACCTTACTCATTACCACCGCAGACTTTAAATCCTCTGTCTGGCTAACTAAGTCTTGACCTTTAGCTTGGTGAGAGATTATCGGTGACATTCCTAATTCTACTTCAATGTCAATAGGCACTTTTAACATTAAAGAGATATGAAGCTTGTTACCTTCTAAACGTGAGTTAGGTTGATTTAAAGCAGACATAAGTTTTAACAAATTCTAGAGTTGTTATATTTGAATTTGTACAATCAACAAAAAAGCTATTCAAAACGAGGTACACCACCCTTTTTCAGGGTGGTGATAATGTTTCCCATAACAAACAATTAGCGATTAAACGATTAACTCATCTCTGCTGATTGTAGTACATCTTGTGCAGCTAACTGCTTTGGTTCACATTCATTTTGAGGATAACACACGGGTGCATTTGCCCGAACTTCTGGTTCCAGTAACAAATCTGGCTCCAGGAAAATAGGTAATTTCTGCTTAATCGAACGTACTGAAGTTATGTACACTTGGGGACTAATAGTGATGGGAACATTCAGTTTGATGGGAACTGTGAATTCACATTCGCAGTTGTTAGCAGGATCTTGTTGGTAGGTAGCCATAAGTTGCACTCCTGTTGATTTACAAGTTGTTTGAGTTGATTATTTTGCTTGGTTGACTGTTGTTAATTACAGCCATTTTGGGGATAACACACAGGTGCATTTGCCCGAACTTCTGGTTCCAGTAACAAGTCTGGTTCAAGGAAAATGGGCAATCTCTGCTTGATAGAAGGTACTGAAGTAATGTAGACTTGGGGATTGATGGTGATGGGAACATTCAGTTTGATGGGAACTGTGAATTCACATTCGCAGTTGTTATTATTTGGTTGGTAGGCAGCCATAAGTTACACTCCTGTTGATTTACAAGTTGTTTGAGTTGACTTTCTAAATACAGCATTGCACATAGAAAGTCATGAATTCAATTCAGAAAATTCTGCGTTACTTTGCGCTTACTCTGCGTCCCACCGAAGCTTTGATCGGAGGAAACCTCCGCTCAAACTTCTCTCTGCGTTTAAAAACGCTACGAAATTATGCAGAAGTTACGCTGAAGGCAATGTTTGTTGAGCGGGTAACTGCTTGGGTTCGCAACCTTCTTGGGGATAACATACAGGTGCATTAGCTCGAACTTCTGGTTCCAGTAACAAGTCTGGTTCGAGGAAAATAGGTAATCTCTGCTTAATCGAAGGTACTGAAGTTATGTAAACTTGGGGATTGATGGTGATGGGAACATTCAGTTTGATGGGAACTGTGAATTCGCATTCGCAATAGTTAGCATTCGGTTGGTTGGTAGCCATAATTTACACTGTGTTTGGTAGTAAAGAAATCGTTGATGTAGAAGGTTGAACTTTTTTTGTTTCCCTTCTTTTATTTGATAGGCATCGCAAATTTAAATTATGCACCAATCAGATATTTATATTTTCCAAATTACTCAAATGCTTGTTCTTCATAGCTTTCAGGGTTACAAATAATCGCACTGACTATTAATTAGACGCGATTTTTGGGAAACACATACAACAAAAGTGTAGTTAAGACAAATTATATTTACATATATTTAAATTGAAGCGCTCAAAAAAATAATGTGAATAATGCAAAAACCGGGTTGATGAGTGCAATTCTCAAACAAACCCGGTTTATGTGAGTTTAATTTTTATTGAGAGATAAATTATTATGTTGTAGGACTTACGCACTTCCTTCGTCGTCACCATTGAATTTACGTAGGGGCAATTCATGAATTGCCCCTACAAGACGGAGAGCGCGTGCGCTCATTCCTATGTTGATTTGAGAGGAATAACCCCTCGATCAAAAACGCGGTTATCAATGCCGATCGCGCTAACTTCTATTTTATCTGCATACACTTCATATGCCGCAAAACTCAAGTTGCTGGTAGAATATTGAGTCCATTCATTTTTGCCTACAGGACGATTACCCGCACCTGCACCACAAATTATATAAGTCGTTCCATTAATCGCACGAGTGCGTTCATAATGGTGTTCGTGACCGTTGATATAAAGCTGAACGCTGTATTTTTGAAACAGGGGGGTGAAGGTTTGAATAAAAGCTGGATTGCTTCCGTAAACACCTGATGCATACACTGGATGATGACCAAAAACTACCTTCCAAGTTGCTTTAGAACGACTTAATTCTTGTTCTAACCAAGAAAGCTGGTTTTTCCAGTCTGCATTATCGTTAGTATCCAACGCGAAAAATTGCACAAGTCCACGACTAAAAGTGTAGTAGCGTCCTTTCATGTTAAAGTCGGGATATTTAACTTGCTTTTCACCGTTTGCCGTGCGAATATCGTGATTGCCTAAACAAGCTTGAAATTTCACCTTTTGTTTGAGCAAAGCTGCGTAGGGACGCTCAAAGACTTCGCCGATTTTTTCCATCTCACCATTATTGTAGATGTTATCTCCAGCCAAAACGATTAAATCGTAGAGATTTTTGCTGTGATAATTTGTCATCGCTTGAGCGACATCATACTGTCCTTTTGCGCCGGTTCCTGTATCTGCTACAGAAACAAAACGTAATAGCAAGTCTTTTTTCGCAAACTTGGGGTTAATCTGACGGCTGAAGCTTTTGCCAGCAGAAACGAATGCGGCGATCGCACTCAAACTAGAGAATAATAAAAATTGTCGGCGTTTTAGGCTCATAGTTGACTCAATTTAAAATGAAGCAATATCAGAACTCCAAATCGTGAGTCCAGTCTTTTGGGAACAATTTCCGTTCCGTCGAACTGGCACTCCCCGGAGGGTGATACATTAAGGCTGAAGACGCGCTACCTATAAAAATTTATCCCGTTTGAGTCGCACCGCGCTGTAACGTCAGGAAACTTTCATGTCACAAGACAACCCGAATCCACAACCACCACGCAACAAACCAGAACGTCAACCGACGTCACCCAGACAGCAAAGAACTCAAATACAGCCTTTTTGGAAAGCGCAAATCATCAAACTTTTGCGCGGGACAATTGGTGCTTTAGAAGGTGCGGTTCAGAAACTCGAGACAGAACCCGCACCGGGTAGTAAGAAAACCCCTGGTTTTTGGGGTGGAATTTTAGGACAAATTCGCTCTTTGTTACCAGAGAATTTGTCAGCAAAGCTGTCAGATACAGCTTTGACAGGAATTATTGCCGCAATTTCGGTAATTTTGATTTGGACAACTTCAACGCTGCTAACAAATAAACCTGCTGAAGTCGCAACTTTTCCCCAAGTGGAAGAAACACCATCCCCAACTATAACTACGCCACCAGCAGAAATCATACCAGAACCGCAGCCACCAGTCGAAATTACGCCGCCATCAGCCGAAATTCCCCCACCAGAACCGGAACCGACACCGGAACCCGAACCGGAACCGGAACCGGAACCGACACCGACACCGACACCGACACCGACACCAATATTAGAATTAACACCAGAACAACAATTGATTGCAGCGATTGAAAATCAAGTAGGAGAAATTAGCGATCGCTTTGCCTCTGGTTTAATAAAATCTATACAAGCCAACTTTAGCACCAGCAATCTCACTGTGAAAATTAGTGACGATTGGTACACACTGAAACAATCCGAACAAGACAAACTAGCCGCCGATATTTTCCAACGCTCGAAAGAACTGGATTTTAGCCATTTGGAAATTACCGACTCTGAAGATAAATTAGTAGCGCGTAACCCCGTCGTCGGTACTGAGATGGTAATTTTTAAACGACAGACGTAAAAAGTTAAAAGTTAATCTTAGTACAGTTTTGCGTAAAAGCGTAGCGTTTTCAAATGCACTCTTGATGCATTGGCATTGCACTCAAGAGTGCCTTTGTTTAATTCGCGATCGTATTAATGAAATGCTGTACTTAGTACAGCAAGCGTAAAAAAGAGTCCCAAATCGGAGAAGATAGTTTCTGTAAGGCGAAATCAAAAATTAGACATGCAGGGAGAAGGATGATGAAAAAAATTCGTGGTGTTTGGTTAACCACTGCTGCGAGTAATGTCTTGAGTTCCAAAGCAAATATCGTTGAGGCAATGAAACTCTTAGCAGACACTGGATTTAATACAGTCTTTCCAGTGGTTTGGAATAATGGTTACACTTTTTATCCAAGTGCTGTTTTAAAAAAGAACTTTGGAATAGAAATTTTACCTGCCTTTAAAGGGAGAGATATTCTAGCTGAAGTGATTGAAGCAGCCACACCATTAAAACTAGAGGTAATTCCTTGGTTTGAATATGGTTTTGCTGCTGCCTATAAAAACAATGGCGGGCATATCATCGAGAAAAAACCTGAATGGGAAGGTAAAGATAAAAAGCAACAACGCCTCATCAAAAATGATATCGTGTGGATGAATTCCCTCGATCCAGAAGTTCAAAATTTTTTGTTAAATCTCTTTTTAGAGGTAGCAAAAAATTATCAAATAGCCGGGGTGCAAGGAGACGATCGCTTACCAGCCATGCCTTCAGAAGGAGGCTATGACAACAAAACTAAAACATTGTATCGCAATCAATTTGGAGAAGATCCACCCTTAGACTTCAAAAATCGTCCTTGGCTTGAATGGCGGGCAAATATTTTGAATGACTTTTTGGCAAAGTTATATCGAGAAATTAAAAATATTAATCCAAAGCTGATTGTTTCTATGTCTCCTAGCTCTTATCCTTTTGGATTTAATGAATATTTACAAGACGTACCTACTTGGATAAATCGTCAAATTGTCGATTTAATTCATCCTCAGCTATATACACAGGGTTTAGATGCATACAAAGGATTTGTTGATAATGTTGTGGATCGTTTTCAACAAAAAAATTTATCTAAAATATCACCAGGCATTTTAATTCGCTCTGGCAACTATCAAATTACTCCTGATATCTTGTGGGAATCTATTCGCCACAATCGTCGTTCTGGAATTCGTGGCGAGATTCTATTCTTTTTTGAAGGTTTGAAGACAAATAATCAAGCTTTAGCAAACTTCCTGAAAAGCAAAAACTATGCCAATTTAGTTTATCTGCAATATGGCAACATCGGGTCTGATGTTCAAGAACTCCAACAAAAACTAAAAGATAAAGGATATAAAGTTGGTAAAACAGATGGCAACTTTGGGTCATTAACAAAATCAGCTGTTGAGAAATTTCAGAAAGATAATTTACTAGAGCCAGATGGAGTATTTGGTCCAGAAAGCTATGCTAAATTGATAGGTTATACCAATCGATAAAGATGCACCCCTTTGGTTGGAGTGAAAAGTCAACACTCCAACGAAACGACTCAAACAGAACTTTCCGCTTTGGCAATCGATGAAAATTTTTCTAGAAACACTAAGATTGTTTCTACGTCAGTTGTCTGATATACGCTTTGACTTGCAAATCTATCCCGGTAATCGCAGTACCTACGACTACAGCATAAGCCCCTAAATCTAAAGCTTGACGAGCCATCTGAGGTGAGGAAATGCCACCTTCACAAATCGCGGGAATGTCTAATTCTACCATCTGTTTCAGGAGTTCCCAACCGGGGGGAGCAAGATGCTTAGTTGCAGCAGTGTAGCCAAAAAGCGTTGTCCCTACAATATCAGCACCAGCTTTTGCAGCTAAAACAGCCGCCTCGATTGTATCTACATCTGCCATTACTAATTTGCCTAATTCCTGATGAATTCCGGCAATAATATCGCTTACTGTTTCACCCTCAGGGCGATTTCTAGTAGTCGCATCGATCGCTATAATATCCGCTCCCGCTTGCGCCACCGCAGACGCATGATGAAACTGTGGCGTAATGTATACTTCAGTTCCTGCTATAACTTGCTTCCATAGCCCAATAATTGGCACTTTCAGGCGTTCACGCACGGCGCTGATGTGTGCTGGGGTATCGATTCTTACGCCAACAGCACCGTTATTTACAGCTGCGGTGGCGATCGCTGCAATTACTCTTGGTTCATGCAGTGGCGAATCAACAGGCGCTTGACAGGAGACAATTAGTCCGTGGCGTAGGGTTTCTATTGACATGGAAGGGGAGGGGGAGAGTTCTTGGGATGGGGGGAGGGGGAGATGGGGAGAGGGGGGGACAAGGGGAGCCAGCGCTGTGCGGAGGCGTCCTCCGTTGAGGCGTCTGGCGTGGACAAGGGGCGACGGGTGTGGGGACAAGGGAATTGCTGACTTTTGACTGTTGACTCCTGACTCCTAACTCCGCTCCTCCCCACTCCCTACTCCCTACTCCCCACTCCTAACTAACCACACTCATCGGTTGTTGTGGTATCCAGACGGTAAAAATTGAGCCAATGGCTACCGTTGATTCTACTTCAATTCGACCGCGATGCAGTTCTATAAGTTGTTTGGTTAATGCCAAACCAACGCCGGTGCCTTCATAGCGACGGCGTAGTGGTGTATCTAGTTGTTGAAATTTTTCAAATAGTAATGGCAATTGCTCTTCCGGAATGCCAATACCGGTATCTTCTACTTGAAAGATAGCGTTGTCGTCTTCTACCCAAAGACGTAAAGTCACGCTGCCACCTTCGGGAGTAAATTTGATGGCGTTACTTGACAAATTCCAAAGAATTTGTTCTACTCGCGATACATCGGCGGTAAAGCGATCGCGTTGGGAATCGATTTGTAAATCTAGTTTAAGTTGTATCTGCTCGCTTATGGCTTTTTCTTGCAACGATTCCACAGTTCTTTGAGCTATATTCGTTAAAGAAAATTCCGAAATATTTAAAACTGCTTTTCCTGCCTCTATTTGCGATAAATCGAGGATATCATTTATCATTTCTAATAAATGTTCTCCACTGTCGTGGATTGTTTGTAGATAATCTCGTTGACGCTGACTTAACTCTCCTATGGGCCAGCGTAACAAAGTCGAAGACATACCGATTACATAAGTTAAAGGAGTGAGCAATTCATGGCTGATAGTCGCGAGAAATTCACTTTTGAGACGGCTAGCGGCTTCAGCGGCAACTAAAGCTTCGCGTAGCGCCATTGTCCGCTCAATTACTCGGTGTTCCAGAGTTTGTTTTTCTTCAGTCAGCGATCGCATTAACTCAGATTGATAAATAGCGATCGCTAATTGTTCAGCGATAGAAGTCAGCAAATTTATTTCACTTTCAGTCCAATGATGTGAATCATGGCACTGATTAGCAATCAAAAGTCCCCAAAGTTTTTCCTCATAAATAATCGGTGCTGCTAACTTTGCCCGGACTTTAGTTCTCCTTAAAAAGTTCAACAAACACTCTGACAAAACATAAGTTTTTTCTACATCATCTACAGCTAAAGTAAAGCCTTGGCGATACTTTTCCCAACATTCAAAAGGCGGCACAAAGCAATTTTTTTCCTGATAATTTAATACCGACGGAATAGCATCTGTAGCACGCGCTTCATATACAATACAACCTCTATATTGCTGCCAATTATGCAGTAATTGCGTCTTTGATGGGGCAAGTGTTGACTGTTGACTTTTAACTCTTGATTCATCAAATTTGTAGATTACCAATCTATCTAATTCCAAAAACTCCCGCACCTGTGCGATCGCTGTTGCCATAATTACCTGCAAATCCTGGCTTTTGCGGATCTGAGTTGTCACCTGATTTAATAATCGTTCTTGATAAATCTGTTTTTTCAGGGCATCTTCTATTGGCTGACAGACAGAAACATGATTAAAGTTGGTATCTGAGGCTGTAAAAAACTGATTTTGCAGCGGCAGGAGATATTCTAATAACAACAGCGTGAATTTGCCTTGAAGCGTGGCATCATTAAGACTGGGAATTTGCAGATAGCGTTCGAGGTGCTGGTAAGTGTGAGAATCATGAGCAAACAAATTTTTCAGTTGCGAGATAAAGGAGGCGATCGCTTGTGAATTAAACGTCAAACTAGCGTATAATGTAGCGTCCGGACTCAGTGGGATAAATTCTCTCTCGATCTGATTTTCCCCTTGTGGCAAAGACACTTCATTTAAATCAGCAAAACTTCCCGCAACGCACATTCCTACGTTTTCTTCTTGGTTTCCCACCAACAGAGCGCTAAACTGCTCTGAAACCACCAACGTAAACTTTTGCTTTTGCCTCTCACTCTTGCTTATAATCCGTGCCAGCACAGCCTCTGTCAGTACCAAAGCTGCACTTCCCACTGCTTCAAGTTGCATCTGCTGCAACAATTCCCCAAGCTGATTAAATACATCTATTGGCAAAATTCGAGAAAAGCTCAAATCAGGAGAACTAAGCATTTTCAAAAATTAGAGTGAGAAGGGCTGGATGCTGTGCGATAAAGTTTTTTTTGTTTCCTAACCAACAGTTTAAAACGGTAATAGAAGATTATGCATCGAATAAATGCCACATCTGTAGGATGGAATAACTCAGAAGGCGTAGTTTTTTTTGAACAAACTCCAGCCCCTTTGGTATTTATTACGGCTGCTGATACCGATATTCAGACTTTGGCAGCTGCATTCCCCAAATTACCATCAACATTTCCGGCATTAAGAGTCGCCAATTTATTGCAGTTACAGAATCAAATAAACATTGACACATACGCCGAACAAGTTTTGGAATTTGCCCAGGTAATAATTTTACGACTGTTAGGAGGACGCTCCTACTGGTCTTACGGTTTGGAAGTAGTGCAGGAAATTGTCCAGCGTAATGGCACAACCCTAATTGTAATGCCAGGAGACGATGCTCTTGATGCCGATTTAATCACTTTCTCAACCCTTTCTGTAACTGCTGTAAACCAAGTATGGCAATACTTCCGCGAAGGTGGCGTAGAAAATATTGTCAATGCTCTCAAGTATATTACCGATATTTGCCTTTCAACTTCTTTTAATCCCCCATTACCCCAAGTAGTGCCGCGTGTCGGTTTGTATGAAGGGGAGTGGGGAGTGGAAAGTGGGGAGTGGAAAGTGGGGGACAAGGAGACAAGGGGACAAGGGGAGTGGGGGACAAGGGGACAAGGAGGACAGGGAGGACAAGGGGACAAGGGGACAAGGAGACAAGGAGAACAATTCTTTCCCCCCATCCCCACGCCAGTCGCTACAACGGAGGGAACCTCACGCCAGTCGCCTCAAGTCGGGAAACCCGCCCACGGCGCTGGTGGCTCCGCAACGCGCTGGCTCACATCTCCCCAGCCCCCGGGATGGGCAGGGAGACAAAGGAAAAGGAGAGAAGGGGAAGAGAGGGAGAAAGAAGGAGGG
>NZ_JBPAOH010000094.1:0-30969 GCF_050875635.1 Tolypothrix sp. VBCCA 56010 | reverse complement strand
ATTATCCTTAAATTTTGTATTTTCATCTTATAATATTATTAAGTTCTTTAAAGTATATTTTTTATGACTTTAAAGAACTTCTAAGAATCAGTATTCTTATCAAAGGTTTTTTATCTCACATCTTGCACCAATAAAAAATGATGTAAATTAATTACTCAGTATTAAACTGGTGGCTATCCTTTTTTTATGCCTGTACTATGTTCGTGGATAATTTGACTTTGTTGGCGAATTCATGTAAACCGCAATTTCTGGTGTGAGCGGCTACGATATTTCAAGGGTTTGAGCATAGCGATTGCCCGAAGGGCAGACGCCAGAGGTATATCGCAATTCGCCAACAGAATCATAATTTACGCGACGAACGTAATCTTTTTTGTCCAAAGTCCAAATGCTAAAGGAGGTTGTGTAAAGTGCCTGAGTTTTTGCCGATTGTATTCCTTAACGGGTTTACCTTGTTTGCTGGACTAATTATTGCCATTGGTGCTCAAAACGCCTACGTTTTGCGTCAAGGTCTTAAGCGCGAACATGTTTTCGCGACTGCAAGCGTCTGCTTCCTATGTGACGCCACTCTAATTATCATCGGTACTATAGGGTTCGGTACACTAAGCTCGAATATTCCAGAACTAACTAATATAGCTCTATGGGCTGGCGTGGTGTTTCTTTTATTTTATGGCTTATATTCATTTAAATCTGCTTTTGCTCCAGCAGCGATAGATATAGATAAACTGGATATTCAACCAACAAGTCTTTGGAGCAATGTTCTGACGACGCTGGCACTCAGCCTCCTAAACCCACACGTCTATCTTGACACTGTGGTACTGGTTGGTGGTTTGGCAGCTCAATACACGGTGAGTCAACGCATTTTTTTCGCACTTGGCGCAATTCTTGCTTCCCTTATCTGGTTTTTCGCACTTGCATATGGCGCTGTTTGGCTAACGCCATTTTTCCAACGTCCATCTGCGTGGCGAATTCTTGACATTATTATTGGCTGCATTATGTGGTTTATAGCTGCATTACTAATTTTTCCTACGGTTAACTTTAATCAATTTTGGGCGTTGTAGCCTTGTATGCTGTAATGCTTCATATACGCACTTACCATTTACCTCGAAACACTGGAGATAAAAACAAATCTACCGACGCATAGTCCGCTAGAAATGGAAGCAGGGTTATTAGTGGGGACTACACCGTGGTGTACGTGGAATTAACCATTTGCGGTGTAACTAAGACTGAGGTAGTGGATAATTTGACTTTTCCAGAGTTAAATGAGAATGGAAAAAGAAAAATCATAGGTTCTCCAGTTGTCAATGCTTTTCGTGCGACTTTTAAGGACGCGGCTGAATAATTCGGGATAGGAGCTTACTTGGACGAACAGACCAGCGCAAAAGTTTTCGGTCTACTGATTGTTGTTATCTTGATTGAAATAGTAAGGAGCGTTCTTCATGGCGATAGATGTTTGTTTAGCTGGTGCAACGGGATGGGTGGGACAATCCTTGGTAAAAGCGATTTGCGCTCTCGAAGACTTGAATATCGTGGGAGCCGTTTCAAGAACCCATGCAGGTAAAAAATTAAGTGAAGTGCTGACGGATACCTCATTAGATTTGACCATCAGCAGTTCCGTTAAAGAAGCTTTGAGAAATCAGTGTAATGTTTTGGTTGATTACACCAAACCGGATGTGGTGAAAAGCAACGTTCTAGAAGCCATCCAGAACGGGGTGCATGTAGTCATTGGTACTTCAGGACTTACAGATGAAGACTTCGCGCAAATACATGAACAAGCCATGAAGCATCAGGTAGGAGTTTTAGCATCTGGCAACTTTGCCATCACGGCAGTACTTCTGCAACGTTTTGCTGAGATAGCAGCTAAGTACACGTCTTGCTGGGAGATTTTGGATTATGCTAACGAAAAGAAAGTGGATGTTCCCAGTGGAACAGCGAGGGAATTGGCTTCGCGACTAGGACAGGTTAAAAAGCCAATTCTATACCATTCTCTAGAGAAAACTCATGGTCCAAAAGAAAGTAGGGGTGCTACACTTAACGGGACGCAAGTCCACTCGTTACGTTTGCCTGGTTACACTCTGTCGGTGGAAGCCATCTTTGGTCTTGCGGACGAAAAGCTAATAATTCGGCATGAAGCTGGAAATAGTGCCGAACCATATGTCAAAGGAACTTTGTTAGCGATTCGCAAAGTGAGTTCCTTCGTAGGACTAAAAAGGGGTCTTGATAGCATCTTGGAATTATAGGTTTTTGGTTGAGAGAATGTCTCGTTCGAGACTCCATCGAATTAAGTAGAGTACTTGCGGCAGCGTCAGACATCTCCAGGAATTAAATATGCGTCAACCAAAACCTTTCTAGAGACGCCAAATTTCGCGTCTCTACATTCTTTTTCACGCCTATTTCTAATGGCGATCGCGTTCCAAGTCAGAAATCACTGTTTGCAAATACCACTCCTCTGACATTCCTGGATAATAATTCTTTTTCTGCTCAATTAGTCGTTGAGCAATTTCCCAATATCCCCCTACCATTCTCAACAAGCGTTGACGTAGCAAATCATGCTTGGCGTTTTTTACTTCTGGGGTAGATGATTGAATTTTTTTCAAGCTATTTAAGACTTGTTGATAATTCTGCCAATCTTCTTTTTCACAAAACATACTTGCTGCACGCTGATAATCTTCGATCGCGTGTTGCATTTCTTCTAAATGAGTATAGGCAATACCGCGATTATAATACGCTTGGGCATTATCAGAATCAATTTGCAACGCTTGGGTGTAATCTTTAATTGCCGCGTAATAATTACTCATTGCTCGATGGGTATTTCCTCTGGCAATATATATTAGGACATCTTCAGGCTGCATTTGCAGTGCTTGATTATAATCAGCGATCGCACCTTGATGATCTCCTAACTGAGAACGTGCTTTTCCTCGGTTGCGATATACGATCGCATCTTGAAAATTTAGGCGCAGCGCTGAGTTAAAATCAGAAATAGCATCGCGATAATTTCCCAGTTTGCAACGCACCACTCCGCGACAGCAGTAAGCGATACCATCTTGCGGATCGACTTGCAACACCCAGTTTAAATCATCAATCGCTTGCTTTGTGTCTCCTTTTTCTGCCTTTTCTAACAAAGTGTGGAAATATTCCTTTTCGGAAATTATCGGTGCGGGGGTAGAAATTGACTGCGTTACAGCAGGATATTCTTTAGGTTGTAGCTGCTTGATGCTTTCGAGACATTGACGACATTTTTCTTTGTCGTTTTTCTTGAGATATAATTCTGCGGCTTTTTTGAAGTTAGCGATCGCATCTTGAATATACCCTTCTTTGCGCCGCACAATTCCCCGCAGATGATAAGCTGCTGCATAATTTGCTTGGAGTGCGATCGCTTTATCGACATCCGCAAGCGCACCGGGTAGATTTTTCAGCGTCAAGCGTGCTAATGCGCGATAATAATATGCTTCTACACTTTCAGAATTATGTTTTATGGCTTCAGTATAATCTGAGACAGCTTGCAGAGTTGCTCCTGAGTCATAATATGCTAAACCCCGTTGCGTGTAAGCTGACGCAAAGTAAGGATCTTCTTGCAAAGCACGGGTAAATTCCTCAATAGCTTTAGTGTAGTCTTTTTGTTGAGCTAGTTCTAGTCCTTTATTGTAGAATTCGTTATTCATGGCTTTTGTTTAACTTAGTTATTTAATTGTAGTAAGCACTTTAGTGCTTCAAATAAGCACTGAAGTGCTTACTACGTCATTTTAATAATACTTTGTCAAAATGAAAATTAGAACTATCACAACTGGTATATCACTTTCTTCTCTTAAAGAAATAGATAAGATTAGACAAGCGTCTGAGTTTAATCAGCAAGCAAAGCTGATAATTGAAGAACAGGGATATGAAGTACAAACAACTAGAATAGCGACTAATTCCTGGGAAGAATATCTAGATGGTTTATCCCAAATTGAAATTCTCAAGGAAGTTAAAATCTTAGAAGAAGTTTGCCAAAACTTGAATATCAGCTTTTTCAGTTTGGGTTACGCAAGTCAACCGGAAACTATCGCACTGATTCCAGAGATTATCAAAAATACATCGATTTTTTACAGTTCAAGTAAAATAGGCGATCGCGCTGGAATAAACTTTGAAAATGCCAAAGAATCTGCAAAAGTTATCCAGCAAATTTCCCAATATCAACATGGTTATGGTAACTTTCATTTTTGCGCTTGGGCAAATTGTCAATCGGGAATTCCGTTTTTTCCCACTGCGTATCATCAAGGTGAAACGTCTTTCGCTATCGGGTTAGAATTATGCGACTTGGTAATGCAAGCATTTTCTGATGCTGATGATATTCTTGATGCCGAAGAAAAGCTGAAATTGATTTTAGATAAAGAATTAAGGAAAATTGAGGCGACAGCGAGAACAATATCCGCTAAATTGAAGATCGAATATCAAGGAATTGACACTTCTCTTGCACCATCTTTAGGCAAACAAGAAAGTATCGCCTATGCTTACGAAAAAATCATGAATGGGAAGTTTGGAAATCAAGGTACATTAGCAATATCAGGAATGCTAACTCGCGTTTTGAAAAGCGTCTCTGTAAAAACTTGCGGCTATTCTGGGTTAATGCTTCCGGTTTGTGAAGATGTCGGTTTAGCTGCAAGAGCTAACGAGCAAACTTATAATATCACAAATTTATTAGCTTATTCTGCCGTGTGTGGTTGCGGACTTGATACAGTTCCGATTCCGGGTGATATTACAATAGAAAAGATTACCGCGATATTAATTGATATGGCGACTTTGGCGATAAAGTTAGATAAACCACTTTCAGCAAGGTTGTTTCCGATTCCTGGGAAAAAAGCTGGGGAAATGACTGCGTTCGATTCGCCGTATTTGGTGGATTGTAAAATATTTAATGTGGAATAATTTTATTATCATGACTGCGGAAAGCACACAACACCCTAGAAGGGTGTCGCTACACGGACAAAGCCTACCTGCGTAGGCTGATAGAATTTAAGCCTACGCAGGTAGGCTTTGTTTCAATAGCCCCAGGCTTCTAGCCTGCGGGTGTATTATATTTTAACTTTATCATGAGTTATTTAATTCCGGATACGGCACTTTCTATAGCTGGGTTAACTGATTATATTCGGTTACTGTTAGAGCAAGATGAGCAATTGCGGCAAGTTTGGGTTACTGGTGAAGTTTCTAGCGCAAATCAACATCGCAGTGGGTTATTTTTCACTTTACAAGATCCAGATGGAAGCGCAGCAATTAAATGTGTGGTGTGGAATAGTCAATTAACAAAACTTGCACAGATACCAATTCGCGGTGAACAGATAATTATTTTGGGTAATATTCGAGTTTATCCGCAAAGGGGAGAATATCAACTTACAGTTTGGCAGGTTTTGCCTGTTGGTGTGGGTTTACAAGCGTTGCGCTATCAACAATTAAAAAATCGCTTGCAAGAGGAGGGTTTGTTTGATGTAGAAAGAAAGCGATCGCTTCCAATTCATCCGCAAACAATTGCCGTCGTCACTTCACCTACCGCTGCTGCTTGGGGTGACATTCAAAAAACACTCAAGCAACGATATCCCGGTTTACACGTTTTATTTTCGCCGGCGACGGTGCAAGGTGAACAAGCGCCAGCATCTATTGTAAAGGCGATCGCCCGCGTAGAGCGAGATAATCGCGCCCAAGTGTTAATTTTATCGCGGGGAGGTGGCTCAGTTGAAGAATTAGCTTGCTTTAATGATGAAAGGGTAGTACGTGCAGTTGCTGATTGTACAATTCCGGTGATTACTGGGATTGGTCATCAAAGAGATGAATCTTTGGTAGATTTAACTGCGGATGCTTGCGTACATACTCCCACAGCAGCGGCAGAATTAGTTGTGCCCGCACTGTCAGAGTTGTATGCTGAACATCAAGAGCGAATTGCTGTTTTACACGACACGATGCGAATTGAAATGCAAACTGCGGGAAATAAATTGCAAGGAATGCGCGATCGCTTGCAACGTTTGCGTTTAGATCGACAAGTACAGCAAGAGGTAAAAAATCTTTCTTGGAAACGTCAGCAATTAATCCAAGTTACTACAGGCAGATTGCAGCAAGCAACCCAGCATGTAGAATTATTGCGGCAAAAATTGACAACTCTCGACCCGCAGGCAGTTTTACAGCGCGGTTATGCTGTGGTAAAAAAAGAAAATGGCGCGATCGCTCGTTCTGCAACTGAGTTAGAACTAGGACAAGAATTATCGATTCAGTTAGCGCAAGGGAAAGTTAAAGTGAAAATTACCGAAGTTAATGGTTAAACGTAAAACTACTTCTGCTTCCGAAATGGATGGTGGAAATTATGAAGCGAAAGTTGCCGAAATCGAAACAATTATCACTCGCATAGAAGCGGGTGAATTACAATTAGAAGAAGTATTTGAACAATTTGCCACAGCTATTGAATATTTACGTCAATGCGAAACCTTCCTGCAACAGCGACAACAACAGGTCAACTTATTAATTGAGACTTTAAACGATGAATAATACGATTTGTTTTCGTAGTGAGCGGTTTACCGCTCATATCAAACGTTAAAACTCTTAATAATTAGTACTTAGACATGATTCAAGACTTTGAAAGAGCAAGAGCATGATGGCGAATGTGGTCTTCAATAAAAGTAGCAATAAAATAATAACTGTGGTCATAGCCTTCTTGATAACGCAAGTTTAAAGGTTGTTTCACAGCAGCGCAAGCTTGTGCAAATAATTCCGGCTTTAATTGTTCAGTTAAATATTGATCGTCAGTACCTTGGTCAATTAAAATCAAACTGTGATATCTTTCTTTTTGCACCAATTCGCAAGCATCATAAGCAGCCCAACTTAACTTATTATCACCCAAATAGCGGCTGAGAGTCTTTTCTCCCCAAGGACACCGCATAGGTGCAACAATGGGAGCGAAAGCGGATACTGATTTATATAAATTCGGGTTTCTCAACGCGCAGACAATAGCACCATGTCCCCCCATCGAATGACCGAAAATGCTTTGATTGTTAAGTTGTGCGGGGAAATGTTCGTTAATTAAAGCAGGTAACTCAGAAACAACATAACTGTACATTTGATAATGCGATCGCCACGGTTGGGAAGTAGCATCAACATAAAACCCAGCACCCGTACCAAAATCCCACTCATCATCCTCACCCGCAATCCCAGTATTGCGCGGACTCGTATCCGGTGCAACCAACATTAAATTATATTCTGCTGCAAAGCGTTGCGCCCCCGCCTTCACCATAAAATTCTCTTCCGTACTAGTCAAACCGGAGAGGAAATAAAGAACCGGCACAGCTTGCGTTTTTGCTTGCGGTGGTTGATACACAGCAAAGCGCATTTGCCCATTACAACTAGAAGATAGATGACTGTAAAAGCCCACCTTACCACCGAAAGATTTATATTCTGATACGAGATTGATATTAGTCATCGCTCAAACAAAAGAATAACTCTACGCCATTTTTTTCAGATTTTGGTTTTTAATGCAACCGTGCTTGGTGAGAATGGTGCAAGTTATCAGTTCTGACAAAAGTTATGTTGCTAGCAATCTAAAGTATTTTCCATTTCCCAAGGGGTGATGGAACTACTGTAGTTATTCCACTCCTGATGTTTTAATTTTAAATAAGCTGCCACAAAGCGCTCTCCCAGAGTTTGGGGTAAAATTGTGTTTGCTTTTAGGCTGCGTAAAGCATCCAATAAATTTGACGGCAACTGTTTTACTTTATCGCTTGTTTGTGGATCTGTATAGCTGTTGTTGTCATAACGCGGTCCGGGATCGCGCTTGTTGGCAATTCCATCGAGTCCGGCAGCGATGAGTGCAGCGCTTAGTAAGTAGGGATTAGCCGCACCATCAGAGAGACGAAACTCGAAGCGGTCAACATCAGGAATGCGGATTGCGTGAGTGCGGTTATTGCCGCTATAAGTAATGGTACCAGGTGCCCAAGTTGCCCCTGAAGTAGTAACGGGGGCGTTGATTCGTTTGTAGGAATTGACAGTGGGATTTGAAAAAGCACACAGCGCCTCGGCAGAATGCAACACGCCCGCAATGAACTGGTAAGCTAGAGGTGAAAGTCCCAATTCTCCCTGCTCGTCGTGGAAAAGATTTGCATTAAGAGCTGTGTCCCAGACAGAGAGGTGAGTGTGGCAGCCATTACCAGTTAAATGAGGAAAAGGCTTGGGCATAAAGGTAGCACGCAATCCGTGCTTTTCGGCGATCGTTTTGACCATATATTTGAAGAAAGCATGACGATCTGCGGTGACGAGGGCATCGGCGTACATCCAATTCATCTCAAACTGACCGTTTGCGTCCTCATGGTCGTTTTGGTAAGCGCCCCAATCGAGTTTCAACATACCGTCACAGATTTCCCGAATTACCTCATAGCGGCGCATCAAGGCTTGTTGATCGTAGCAGGGTTTAGAGGAGCGATCGCGTGCGTCGGAAATGCTGTTACCGTCTGGTGAAAGCAGAAAATACTCACACTCGACTCCCGTGCGGATGCTATAACCGAGTTCTTTGGCTTGGTTAAGAACGCGCTTAAGTACAAGCCTAGGAGCCTGCTCTATAGGTTGACGGTTTATACTATAAAGATCCGCAGGCATCCAAGCAACATCCGGCTGCCACGGTAATTGAAACATACTAGCAGAATCGGGTATTGCTAAGATATCCGGATCGGCTGGGGTCATATCTAGCCAAGTCGCAAATCCTGCGAATCCTGCACCATTGGCTGCCATAGCATCAATACTTTCGGCTGGCACAAGTTTTGAGCGCTGCACGCCGAACAAATCGGTGAACGAAATTAGAAAATAACGGATACCCTTGGAGCGGGCAATTTCAGAAAGTCGGTTGGTCATAATTGTACACAATAACCAACTACATAGTATATAATAACTAGCTACATAGACGCGCCACCGCCTTCAATGCAGGGATTCTCACCCCATCCAATTCAAACCTACACACTCCCCTTCGGGTTCGCCAGTCCCCCATCGATCAGGGAGACCGCCCTTCGGGTTCGCCACTTTGCTGTTTCGGAGGAAACCGCCAAGACGGCAAGTGGACTCACCAAGACGGGGGCTGGTCTCACCTAGTCCCTAGTTTCCAGTAATTCTCGAATGGCAGTGCGGATAAAAACTTCATCTTCAGGATTTTGATAGGGGTTCCCTGCTTTGTGTCCCCAGATTGAAGGAATCGGCAGATACTTCGCCCTAGGAATCAAAGCAGCCTCGGCAGCACAATCTTCTGGCGGAAAATATAAATCTTTGGTAGCAGGCATTACCAACGTATTTGCGGAAATTGCAGACAAAGCGCCTTTGTAATCACCTCTATAAGTCGAGTTATCGCTAATATCACAGTGCAGCCAGGTATCAATCATAGTCAGCAGATTGTGCGGATCGCGCTTTTTGTAGTTGGACTCCCACCCGCGCAGCAAGTAGTCTTCCAAGGATGTATAACCCAGTTGGTAGTAAATGCCCTGGCGGTAAAACGCTTGGGAAGCAGCCCAACTCGCATAAATCCGCGCAAAAGCTTTAAATCCGCGCTCTGGAACAGCTTCAAAGCATCTGCCATTCCAAGCGGGGTCTGCTGTGAGTGCTGTTCGCAGACTTAGCAGAAAAATACGATTGTGGTCAGTGGTACGAGCTGTACCGCACAGCGCCGCAATCCGAGCGACGCGATCGCTCCTCAATGCCCCCCAGTGATACGCCTGCTGTGCGCCCATTGACCAGCCGTAAATCAGCGCTAAACGTTCAATTTTGAATACTTCGCGCAACAGTTGTTCTTGAGCGCGAACATTATCTACATGGCTAAACCAAAAGCCTTGTTCGCTCAGTTCACAGTCTTTGCAGTTGCTGGGCGAACTCGACAGTCCATTGCCAAACATATTCGGAATGATAATGAACCAACGGCTGGGATCGAGAATACTATCGGGACGAATCAGCCAGTCAATGTCGTAATGTTGCGCTCCGTAAGAAGTTGGGTAGAGAATGACATTGCTGCGATCGCTCGCAAGTTCGCCGTAGGTTTGGTACACCAGTTGCGCTTCTCTTAGAACCGCGCCACACTGTAGCTGAAAGTTCTCTAACGTTAGACAACCAAGAGGTTTCATGAAAAGGGTGTAGGGGGTAGGGTGTGGGGGAGCCACTGCGGTGGACGGGTTTCCCGGCATAAAGCAAGTGGCGTTGTGGGGTGTGCAGGATAGGGTGTAGGGTGTGGGGTGTGAAGTAAAACTGTTTCCCCTGCAAGATGTGCTAGAAAGCAAGATGTGCTTCCTACCCCCTTCTTCCCTACACCCCACACCCCACACCCCATACCCTGTTTTCGGTCATGGCTCTAACTGTCCCAATTGAGCTATAATATCGCCGTTGACTTTGATGTAGCCTCGATCGACGTGGGTAAAGTATGAATTCAACTGCTGATGGGCTTTAGGCAGTGCGTGGAAAGGAATTGATGGATACAAATGATGCTCTGCATGAAATGGCATATTCCACATCCAAAATCGCACGGGTAAAAGTGTCAGCGTTGTGCGCGTATTTGTTGTTATGTTATTGTCTAAAGTACAACCTGTATGCTCTGCCAGTAAAATAAAACGCAGAATTGGCTGACCAACCATCAGCGGCAGTAGCCAATAAAAGAAAAACCAAGGTTGACCAAAGATTAGAGAAACAGCGATCGCGCCTGCATAAACACCTAAGTGCAATCGAGTTGAGCGAATAACTTGGGCGCGTGCCGATAAAGGAATAAACGGACAATCGTCAAGTAAACCGAATGCAACCCGAAAATGCCCGTTAACATGAGCATACCACCAAGGCAAACCACTTATTACCAGTATGTATTCAGCCCAATTTTTCGGCGTTATTTCGGTTAGTTCTGGGTCTTTACCCGGAATGCGCGTATAAAGATGATGCCACTTGTGAAAGTAACGAAAATAAGTACTATTGTAATACGAAAGCAGCCCTGCAAACCAGGCGACAATATCATTCAAACGATTGTTAGCAAAAGCTGTTCTGTGAACGGCTTCATGCATTGGTGCAAACATTGAAGCAATACTAAATCCATAGATGAAAAGTGCTGGTATCGCCACCAACCAATTGCCCCAGTTCGTTCCCCAGAAGTAGCCACTGCATCCGATGATAGTAAGATGTCCAGTAAGATAAACCAGCCCAGTAGTGTTAGAGCGAGCGTTCAAAATACTTAATTCTTTTACACTCAAAATCTGACGGGCGTTATGCTGTTTCTGGGCTTGACTATCCAATAATTCAGGTTGAATAATTGCATCACTAGACATAATTAAAGCGTAATTAAACGTAAAATACAACAAATTTAGTATAGTCCAGCATTTGCAGTTGAGTTGTTTGGCACTGCGAACAGGACTTCTCTTGGTGGTACTTTATATTTGGCGCAAACCAAAGAAGCTTCCGTGTCAATTAATCAAACATTACCACACTGCGAATCGACTCACCCTTACGCATTAAATCAAAAGCATCATTAATGTTCTCAATCGGCATAACATGCGTAATCAAATCATCAATATTAATCTTACCTTCCATATACCAATCAACAATTTTCGGCACATCTGTACGTCCCCTCGCACCCCCAAAAGCCGAACCTTTCCAAACACGTCCCGTCACAAGTTGAAAAGGACGAGTTTTAATTTCTTCACCCGCAGCAGCAACACCAATAATCACACTCACACCCCAACCTTTATGACAGCATTCTAAAGCTTGGCGCATAATATTTACATTACCAATACACTCAAAAGAATAATCAGCACCACCTTTCGTTAAATCCACTAAATAAGGAACCAAATCCCCTTCAACTTCCTTCGGATTAACAAAATGCGTCATCCCAAACTTTTCTGCCAAAGCGCGTTTATTCGGATTAATATCCACCCCAACAATCATATTAGCTCCTACCATCCGCGCTGCTTGGATGACATTCAACCCAATACCACCCAAACCGAAAACTACGACATTTGCACCCGCTTCTACTTTCGCTGTATTGATAACTGCACCAATACCTGTAGTTACGCCACAACCGATGTAACAAACCTTATCAAAAGGCGCATCTTCACGAATTTTCGCTACAGCAATTTCCGGCAATACTGTATAATTTGCAAAGGTGGATGTACCCATGTAGTGATGAATCATCTGCCCGTCGATAGAAAAGCGGCTAGTACCATCAGGCATCACACCGCGTCCTTGAGTAGTGCGAATTGCTTGACAAAGGTTGGTTTTTAAGCTAAGGCAATATTCACATTGACGGCATTCGGGAGTGTATAAAGGAATGACACGATCGCCTGGTTTTAAGCTAGTGACACCTTCGCCAATTTCCACCACAACCCCAGCACCTTCATGTCCCAAAATTGCCGGAAATAAGCCTTCAGGGTCTTTTCCGGAAAGGGTGTAAGCATCGGTATGACAAACCCCACTGGCTTTAATTTGAATTAAAACTTCTCCCCTCCGTGGGGATTCAAGTTGCACTGTTTCAATAGTTAAGGGTTTTCCTGCACCGTAAGCGATCGCTGCTTTAACTTCCACTTTCGTGCCTTCCTGTGTAGATTTGATGAATCAGCTAATTTGAGTGTAAATCAATAACGTCAGCCTCTTTTTTGACGATACACCAAAAACCGAAGCCTCTATTTACAATATTGTTAATAAATACAAGCAACAATTCAATCAGGAAAGTGTTCTACAAGTTCTTGATGAAAGTTTAGACGTTCCGACGGTTAGGCAATTTTTAACGAAGTAATAGCATCAGCCGACTTTATAGTATTTTCCCAACCGTTACGGAACATAGAACCTATATTGACCGCACTTATTGTTTCGACGGCTTTGATACGATTGTGATTAATGGCGGCGTTCACGGTATGTCCTGCCCCGCGCAGATTCCCATCGCTCCAATTGTGTCTTTATCCACAAAGGTAAGCGTCGTCAAATAATTAATCACCGTGCTGATGTCTTCCGTTAGGTCAATCCGCCGCACCGCAATTGTTGTGCTGCGGTGGCTAGCTGAAGGAACTCACTAATCATGCGAAGCATTAACTGTATCCTCCCATCATCCATCTTCTTTTTGCTGCCTCGTTAGCTAAGTCAATTTTGATGATAAACTGATTATCCGCTAGAGTTTGCTGGATTTGTCTAAGTTCATGATCCCCTAAATAGTTTTCTAAATAGGCTTCTATCAAAACTTCGACTAGCTGAGTAATGCTATCTGTAGGCATTTGAATGTATCGCTGAATATAATTTATCGCTTTCCTATCATCAGTCATCACTTTGCCACCAATACGTTTGGCAACAACAAAACAAGATAACTCTGCATCACTTGCACGTTTTGATTGAGGAACGTTTGACATCTCGACCAAATCCTCTATCTCTAAAGGAAATTTCGTGATTTCACCAGAATTGATTAATTTCGTGTAATAAGCCAAGCTGCTGGAATGACCCTGTTCAAATTCCAACTGTACGTATACCGTAGTAATCACAGAATATCCAAGCAACTTAAGAAGATGAAAGCGATTAATGTACATGAAATGAATAATCGCGCAGGTATCGATAGCCACTACTCCCCTCACTAACTACTTACCTCCAGAAACATTAGAAGTTCATGTAGAAGTTGATAACCGTCTTCTAAAGGAAGCAGTAGCATATCTAAGAGCTTGTGATAAGTAATCTCTCCTCTTCTATATGCCTCTGTACAAAGATTAATGAAATGCCAAGATAAACCTTGACGTATAATCTGCGTCAATTTATGCTGCATACCTGAAGATAACGTTGGTGGAGTTTCAGGATCAAATTTTTCGTTATGCCTAATAACCAAGCGTCTTTCTTGAGTTAATTGCTCGTGTAAAGAGCTATCAATCCATTTAAGTTTCGACAAACGTATAATTACTACCTGAGAGCTAACACGGAAGCGTTCAGCAATTTGACGGATGAGACTGACCCAGGCTTCATAAGTATCTACAGGTGAATAATCCAACTCAAGTCTTTGTTTTGGAACCAGAAAGTTACCTGCAAAACTATTAGCTCTCCACTCAAGCTCAGATCTATCGTTTGAAGATTTTAAGTATGTAACTTCTTGCCCTTGAGATGAATCAAATAGAGCGTGGCAATACTCATGAGCAGCAGAAAAATTTTGTCGATATAAATCATCAAGATAATTGACAAGAATACAGTGACCAGCAACCGGATGATTAATATATAAGCCAGAAATATTTTTATCTTCTAATTGACGCTTAAAGATATGAATACTTTGAGTTCTGATTAGCTCAAATATATTTTCTATTGGTTGGTTTCCCAGCACCAAACGTTCTCTTTCAAAGGAAGCAGCTTCTTCACCTTGTCTTGTGAAGTTTCCATGATTAAATGAATACTGCCCATAATTAGGAATTTTTGCAGGCTGGCGCTGAAATACTTCTCGCTCTAGAAAATCTTCGTACTCACAAAGCCGAACAAACTCTTGAATAGCAATGCGATCGCTTTTAGAAAGTTCAGCATTGCGACGAAACATTTCTTGAACTTGTGACTCTGCTGATGGATAGTCGCCTGTAACGAAGTATCTAAAATCACGACAGTATATAACAGACAACAAAACCAATTGGTCGCCAGTAATTCTATTCCTTCCTGCTTCAATATTTAGGTATTCCTGCAAACCTATTTGAAG
Source organism: Tolypothrix sp. VBCCA 56010 (assembly GCF_050875635.1). NCBI lineage: Bacteria > Bacillati > Cyanobacteriota > Cyanophyceae > Nostocales > Tolypothrichaceae > Tolypothrix > Tolypothrix sp. VBCCA 56010. Next base: position 16,310 of record NZ_JBPAOH010000094.1, on the reverse strand, counting down.
GCGCAATGCAGACTCTTGCGGAGTAATTAAAAGACTTTCTCGCGCATCCTTGAGCTTTCTACCTAAGACTGCATAATCAAATGCCATCACTACCGAATTTAACTTTGCTACATTGGTTACAGGCGGTAAAGCTTCGAGGTAATATCGACCCGCCAGCATCCAACCGCTATATAATTTGTCAACCCCTCTGTTTATCTTATTGCACTGCTTATGAAACCTGCTCTTAGTAAAATTGGCGATCAAATGTCCAAGCTGACTGGTGTCAGAGCGATTATGAAGGACATTAACGAAACATTACAAGCCGGTGCGGGGCAGCAATTTATTAATTTGAGTGCTGGGAACCCCTTGATTTTACCGGAGGTTGAGCAGTTGTGGCGCGATTGTACACAAGAATTGCTAGCTAGTTCCGAATATGGTGAAGTAGTTTGTCGCTACGGTTCGAGTCAGGGTTATGCACCGTTAGTAGAAGCGATCGCCAATGACTTTAACAAACGCTATGGTTTAAATTTAAGCGATCGCAATATCCTTTTAACTCCAGGCAGTCAAAGTCTTTATTTCTACGCTGCCAATGTCTTCGGCGGTTACACTAGCAATGGCGATTTAAAAGAAATTGTCTTGCCCCTCAGCCCTGATTATACAGGTTATGGTGGCGTCACTTTATGTGCTGAAGCTTTAATCGCCTACAAACCAACTTTGGATATCGATGCAGCAGCACATAAATTCAAATATCGTCCTGATTTCAGCCAACTGGAGATTACAGAAAACACCGGCTGCGTCATCTTCTCTCGTCCCTGTAACCCCACGGGTAATGTCCTCACCGATGATGAAGTGAAGAAAATTGCTGCTTTGGCTGCACCTTTTAATGCACCAGTGTTGATTGACTCAGCTTATGCACCTCCGTATCCAGCGTTGAATTTTACGGAAATGACACCAGTGTTTGGAGATAATATCTTACACTGCATGAGTTTATCGAAAGTTGGATTACCCGGAGAACGCATCGGCATTGCGATTGGGAATGAAGAGTGGATTCATGTGCTGGAGTGCTTCCAAACAAATATGTGTATTCATCCTTCTCGGTATGGACAAGCGATCGCTGCTCGCGCCATCAATTCTGGTAAACTTGGAGAAATCTCTGAACAAGTGATTCGCTCATTTTATCAAAATAAGTTCACTGTTTTAAAAGAAAGTTTATTTGCCGCCATGCCCAAGGATTTACCTTGGTTCCTCCATCGTCATGAGGGGGCAATTTTTGCTTGGTTGTGGTTAGATGAGTTACCAATTAGTGATTGGGAATTTTATCAAGAACTCAAGCAGGTGGGTGTAATTGTTGTTCCTGGTAGTAGCTTTTTCCCCGGTTTGCGAGAAGATTGGTTGCACAAGCACCAATGTTTGCGAATCAGTCTCACCGGTAGCGATGAAGAAATTGCGATCGGAATGCAGCGTTTAGCAAAAGTAACGCAACAAGTTTATCAGCGTGCAGCTGTAAGTGCTTAAATGAACCGCAAAGACACGAAGAGAAAGCCAGAGAAAAAGGGAAAGCAGGGAATTAATTCTCCCTTATCTCCCTCATCCTCCCCATCTCCCTCATCCTCCCCCACTCCCCCCCTCTCCCCCTCCCCCACTCCCATCCCCGATAATTGGCTAGAAATTGGTAAGATTGTCGCACCTCAAGGTTTGTCTGGAGAGGTGCGGGTTTATCCGCAGTCGGATTTTCCCGAACGTTTTGAGGTTCCTGGAAAACGCTGGTTATTGCGTCCGGGTGAAGCGGAACCGCAACCGATAGAATTAGTCAGGGGACGTTATATTGATGGGAAAAATTTGTATGTCCTCAAGTTAGCTGGTGTGGATAATTGCGACTCTGCGGAAGAATTACGCGGTTGTAAGTTGCTAGTCCCTGAAAGCGATCGCCCGGAATTAGGAGAAGATGAATATCATGTGGTTGATTTGATTGGTTTGCCCGTCTTTATGCAAGAATCAGGAGAACTCGTGGGAACGGTGGTTGATATCATCCCCGCTGGAAACGATTTGCTTGAGGTGGAGTTGCATCAGGAGGAGGAGGGGGAGAGGGGGAGAGGGGGGGACAGGGGGACAAGGGGAGAAGGAGAAATTTCAATCCAAAATGCGAAGACTGTTTTAATTCCGTTTGTGAAAGCGATCGCCCCGGTGGTTGACTTAGAAAATCGTCGGATTGAAATTACACCGCCGCCTGGTTTGTTGGAAGTTAATGATTAGGTAGTTGTAGAGTTTTTTAAACGCATTCGCCGTTAGGCGTTCCCGCAGGGTAGGAAAGCGGAGGAAAGCGCAAAGGAACGCAGAGTTTTTTTTGAAAATCGTCGGATTGAAATTACACCGACATGCATACAAATCTCTCTTTCCCACTTTCTACTCCCTACTCCCCACTCCCTGCACGATATGGTGTAATTGTCCTTGGGGGAAGCGAAACCAAATAGCGATCGCTAATTGCGCTTTGCAGTCGCGATGAACAGCATAACGAAACCAGGATATCTGGAAATAGCGATCGCGTTCATAAGTTAAAAGCCACGTTTTTTCGTAGCGGACTAAATCGCTAACTAAATCAGAAGTTGTTTTTTCGAGGAAATTAGCAAAGGCGATCGCATCTTCTTGATGTTTCTTGATACCCTGTGGTAAATACGTTTCTGCATATTGCCAAAACAAAGCCGTGAAATCTTTACCCAAAACTTTCGCCGTGCGTGGTAACAATTCCCGCACTTCTCCTAAGCGCTTCCACTTAAGCGAATTGGCGAATATATTAATTTGCCGTGCATATTGCGCGAGTTGCTGCGCTTCATCATCACTCAATTCAAACTCAGTAGCAACTTGCGGGTTAGCAAAAAAACGCTCTCGGAAATTTGTATTGGTGTAAAGCTGGGCTAAAACTTGCTGCGTTTGTGCTAATCCCATCTTTGATGACTCCTACCAATTTCCCTTGCGTGTTGCAATTCCGCTGTTAATTCGGCAAAGGTAGGTAAATTTTCATCTCGTTCTAACACAACACCTTTAACAGGCATTTTCGCGACAACTTCATCCATCAGTTTCCACACTTCAATCGGCGTTGACTGCGAATGGCTATCAATTAATATACCATCATGCCAATGTCCGCCAACGAAATGTAATTGTACCACACGTTCCCAAGGTAATTCTTGCACAAAAGCCTGGATATCATAATTGTGGTTCACAGCATTAGTATAAATATTTGTTACATCCAACAGCAAACCACAATCAGAACGTTCTACAACTTCGGTTAAAAACTGCGCTTCTGTCATCTGGGCACCGGGAAGTGTCACCATATAAGTGATATTTTCTAGAATTAACGGCACATCAACGAAGCGACGCACTTGGGCAATATTGCGACAAAGCACTTCTAGTGCTTCATAAGTATAAGGTAGCGGCGACAAATGCCCGATATCAACTCCACCCGCTTTGGTAAAGCAGATATGCTCACTCCACCAAGGTGGGTTAAGTTGGTTAATTAATGCTGCTAATTTGCGTACATAATCTATATCCAAACCTTCAGCACTGCCTAAAGATAAGTTGATAGCGTGGGGAATTATCGGGAAATGTGCTGCTAAGAGTTTTAATTCCTGCTGTTTTTGCGAAGTTGCATCTAGATAATGTTCTGCAACAATTTCTAGAAAGTCAACTTGCTGACGGTGCAGAAATAAGTCACTTTTGAAAGGTTCGCGAAAACCCAACCCTACACCTAATGTTGGTAGATTTAGCATTTTATTATTACATTTGACAAAATTATCAACAAGCTGCCACACCCGCCATAGGTTATAAACCTATGGCTAATAGCGGAAGTCTTCTGAAGAAGACTAATACCATTTCTGTATAAAGATGCGCCTAAGAGCGCCCACCCAGAGCGGGCGTGAGGGCGAATAAAGCGCAACCTCATATAGAATTGGACTAAGAAAAGGTTTCAGTCCATTAAAATGGACTTTCCCTATTAGCCCGGAACTTTCAGTTCTGGGCGGGTGAAGGTGTTTTTGCGAATATATTAACCTCCACAACCCCCACCGCAACCCCCACCACAACCCCCACCGCAAGAACTTCCGCAAGAACTTCCGCAAGAACTTCCACCGGAACTACTACAGCTACTACCGCAGGAACTTCCGCTATTAGAAGAAATTTCGCCGAAACAATTGCCAGAAGTACTACAGCAACTACTACAACCACCACTGGAACTACTACTTGAACTTGAAGTAGTCCTAGTAGTTCTACTATTAGTCTTAACAGTATAGGCTGAAGATATTTTTTGATAGTACTCGTACTGAGTTCCTGCAAGTGCGGTGATACCAAAAAGTGCGACAACCAAGTTGTAGTCAACTTCCTCAGCGACGACAGTTTTTACTCTCTGCTTTAACTGAAAGAAGGTTTCCTTAAGTTGCTTGAGATAAACTTCACCTAAGTAAGTGCGGCGTTGTGCTACCTTACAAATACTCCACAGAAAGTATAGCGACAAAATGCCCATAAGGGTGAGATAACCGACATTATGGTGTCCGTGTACTAAAGCTACTATTAACTTGAAGCCACCCAAACCTAGAATAATTAATGTCCCGATCAAAGCAATCTGCCATTTTCTTGCTTTTACCTGGTCAGAATTTAAAAGTTGCTCATCTTGCAAACGTTGTTGATAAACTGTGCAATGAGGCTGTACTTTTTCGGCTAGCGATCGCAAAAAATACATCTCGTTTGCTGTGCGGGGGGTAGAAAACCAATCATATACCTGACGCTGTATTGGTGTTAGCGTAGATGGATCGGGACGATTCTCCCCAATTTGAATCAACTCTTTATTGACGACTTGCAAATAACCACTTTGTATTAAGTCAATAACAGCTACCTCGATAACTCCGATTTCTCCAGTATCTAAATAGGCAATTTCGTAAGGATCTAATGCTGTGGGAATTAACGGTAAAGCTTGATTTTTGGTTGGTTGCACCAACCAATCGCTGACAAACAAAGTGATGGTAATAACACAACCATACACTACCAGAAAGTGCGAACCATACATATTTGCAATCAGACTCGATGCGGGAATAGCGATCGCTACCATCACCACTAATACACCCAAAATACCAATCAGCCTAAATATCGGTGTTTCTGCTTTCGAGTTTGGGATGTCTTCACGCAGCATATTTTTAAGCTTTGAGCTACCGTATTAACCAGTTAAATCTCTTAATTACACATTGTAGCACACGTATATATATAGGAGATTTCCCTCAAATCTAGCTTTAACCACCCCCACAACCACCACAACCACCTCCACAACCACCCCCACAGCCACCACCACCACCGCAGGAACTACCACTCCCCCCACTAACATCGGCGTTTGCGGTTGCTGCTGAGATGTGAAATAGCTTTTCATACTCAGCGAAAGGACTAGCTGCTAGTATTGACACGCCAAATACAGCTACAGGCAACAAGATATTATTCAAGTCTCCGGAATTATATGTATGATTAGATACTTGCTTTTTGAGACTTTCAAAGGTTTGCTGTAATGCTTGTAAGTAAGCTTTTCCGCGATCGCTCAGTCGTGGTACTTTGCAGACACTCGTCAAAATAATAATCGAAATGATACCCATGATGATGAGAAACATCACATTATAATGTCCATTCGCCAGTGCTATTATCAACTTGTAGCTGCCCAAACCTAAAATAATTAATCCCCCTTTCCAAGCAATACGTCGGGCAACTGATGAAGCTGTTTCTGATGATAGTAATTGTTGATTTTTTAGCCGCTGTTCATAAAAAGCGCAGTGTTGTTTTACCTTTCTAGAGAGCGATGACTTAAAAATCTGATTAGCCTTGCGTGGTGAAGAGAATTGATTTAACACGTCATCTTCTAATGATGTTAAAATATTCGGATTAGGGCGATTAATTGGTTGCTTGATATTCTGTTTATCAATTTCTAAGTAACCGCGTTGAATTAAATCTAAAACAACCAACCGCGTAACCTCATTTTCTCCACCCCGCAAATAAGCAATTTCGAGAGGATCGGGGTTAGTGGGAATTAATGGCAGAGGTAAATTTGCCTCTCTGTCGCGCTGTATACTCAATCGACACACCAGCAACGTTACTCCAATCACAAAAGCATAAAATAGTAGAAAAAGCGGTCCATGCATATTAGCAATTGGGTTAGCAATTGGGTTACTGATAACTACAATTACTAACATAGCCAGGATACCAAGTAGCAACTTATCCATCACCAATACTCCTTTTGATGAGTTTCCCTGACAGTTTGCTACACAAGCAGTTGCAACTTTTTCGGAAAATTATTTTATTTCACATCTTGTATTGAGCGATTTTAATCGCTACTACACGAAATACCCGCAAGACAAAAGTTTGAAACCCTTGATTTATCTGAAGTTTACGTAAACGCGAATTCTATTTGTCAAGCGAATAAGTCGAAATTCCATCTTCTACGCTTGAGTCAATGACACCAGATAACTTTGTACCGCAAGCTTTACAAAATTGAGCATCTGCATCGTGGAAACCTAAACCACAACCCGGACAAATAGTTTCTATCTGATTAACAGTTTTTACCAACCGCTTAATTAAATCACCCACTTGCCAAGGAATCAAGGCAATACCTGTTAAAATCATCGATACTGTCAGCAAGCGACCTAATTCTGAAATTGGTGTAACGTCACCAAATCCTACAGTTGTCATGGTGACAATCGAAAAATAAAACGCATCCAAAAAAGTCCTAAAAACTTTTGGGTTAACTGGATGCTCAACTTGATAAATTAAGCCTGAGTAAACAAATATTATTGTAAATAACGTAAATAATATCCGCCCCAATATTACACCATCTTCTGTGTTGATATTACCAAAAAAAGATTTTCTATCTATAAATCTGATTAACCGTAAAATTCTAAACCATCGCAGCAACCGAATAAAGCTAATATCAGCCGTTCCCAGAAAAAATGGCAAAATCGCCATTAAATCAATTATCGAGTAAAAACTAAAAATATACTTAACTTTGTTGTCTGTACTCCACAACCGGAGTAAGTATTCTACAGCAAAAATTATCAATATTACGGTATCTACTATATTTAATTGAAATCTAACTGCATTGGGAATAGTATAAGTTTCCGCTACAAATATTACTGAAGACAGTAGAACTAATCCAGCAATTGTGAGATTAATTGCTTTACCTACAGGTGTTTCTAAGTCTGTTAGGTAGAATGCTGTTTTTTTTCGTAAAAGTAACATTTTTGACAAATTGCTTGTAAATAACTTTACGAATGATTAGAATAATAGGCATTGCCAACTCTACATTAACTTACAAATATAAAGCTGTCCCATTTTTAATTATTTATGAAACCTGAAGATTTTATGCGCCTAGCCCTAGAACAGGCAAAAAAAGGAGATGCACGGTGCAGTAATTGTTAAAGATAATCAAGTAGTTGCAATAGCTTATAATACTGTGAGGCAAGATAGGGATTTATCTGCTCATGCTGAAGTTAATGTAATTCGTCGTTTAACAACTAACAGGACTTACGCTTGCATTGTCTCAAAAGCCTGATTTTTCGTAGCGGTAATTCATGAATTACCGCTCCGACGCGAAGTCTGTTGCGTAAGCCCTAAACTAAGTTGAAAAATCCTTCTTTAGAAGGTTATATTATCTATACTACTGGCGAACCTTGTCCGATGTGTGCTACTGCTTGTGTTTGTCCGGGTTTATCAGAAATTGTTTATGGTGCTTCGATTGAAGATTTAATTTCGGTCAATCAGCCGCAGATTAATATATCTTGTGAAGAGGTTATCGCTAAGTCATTTAGAAAGATAAAGGTGACAAAAGGTGTTTTAAAAGAAGAATATCAGAGTTTGTTTAAATGATAATTCACGCACTAGTAAATATTAAGTAGGGTCCGGCTTAAAGCGGTGTGGATATTCCTCCCGCTTTATTGCCGTTGTGTTACGGCTATGTAATGATTTGAGAGTTTGAGAGAGATTAGCCGTAACGCACCATATTTATCGGTGCGTTAAGCGTTGCTATAATGCACCCTACAATTTCTAAGTTTGTTTAAATGATAATTCACGCACTCCTAATTTAAATAAGCTGAAAATGTGTTAGCAAAAATCGCTGCTTGAGTGCGATCGCGTAAATTTAATCTATTCAAAATATTTGTGACGTGATTTTTCACCGTTCCCTCAGAAATGTATAATTTCTGAGCAATTTCTCTATTATTTGCACCTGTTGCGATTAACTGTAAAACGTCTTTTTCTCTAGGGGTAAGTTCAGCTAAACTAGGTGGTGGTGATAACTGAGATGCTGTTACTGCGGGAAACTGAGTCAAAAGTTTTTTTACTATTCCCGGTCCTAATTGAGTATATCCTTTGTGGACGGCGCGAATTGCCACAGCTAATTCTTCTGAAGGTGTATCTTTAAGTAAATAACCCATTGCTCCATTCTGCAATGCCGCTGTCACATATTCATCATCATCAAAAGTTGTCAACACTAAAACTTTGACTTTGGCAAAACGCTTGTGAATTTCTCGTGTAGCTGCAACTCCATCCATAATCGGCATTCTCACATCCATTAATACCACATCTGGTTGCAATTGAGCAATAAAATTAATTGCTTGTTCACCGTTTTCAGCTTCGCCAATAATTTCTAAATCGGCTTCTAATTCCAATAATGCTTTTAATCCTTGGCGAATTAAACTTTGGTCATCTACAAGCAATACTTTAATCATATCAATTTTAATTTTTTGGATGTTAGTGAGTTCCAGACCTTCTTCAGATCCCCGACTTCGCAAGAGTTGTCGGGGATCTAACTTTAGTTGGGCGGTTCTTTAATAAGAAGACTTGTTTTCTACAACACAAATATAATTAATATTGTCAACGTAAAAAAGGAACATCAACTATAATTTTACAACCCAAACCGGGAGCGCTACTAATCTGAAATTCACCTCCCACAGCTAAAGTGCGATCGCGCATACTTTGCAATCCAAAACCAGTTGTATTTTGTTCTACATCAAATCCTCTACCATTATCCTCAATTACTAAATTTATATTTTTTGTTGTCGTAGTTAATTGTATTTTAACTTCTGTAGCATTTGCATATTTAGAAATATTTGTCAATGATTCTTGAATAATCCTGTAAACAGCGGTGCTAACTTCCGGTGGTAGGGGATAAGCGATAACTATTTGACAAATTGGCACAACACCAGTTGAGCGAGAAAAATCCTCTGCAAGTACAGCGATCGCCTGTTCTAAAGATTCAGAGTGCAAAGGGTGAGAGCGCATTGTCGAAACTGATTGTCGCACATCTTGCAATGCTTTTGAACCTAATTCTTTTGCTCTAGCTAAGAAATTTTGAGCTTTGCTAGGATTGGATTGCCATAACTTTAAAGCAGTTTCTAATTGTAGATTTAAAGCAGTGAGAGAATGTCCTAAAGAATCATGAATTTCTCGTGCAATGCGGTTGCGTTCTTCGAGAGTGGCTTGATTTTCAATTCGCAGGGCATATTGTCGCAGCTTTTCGTTAGCGATCGCTAGTTTTTCTCGACTTTGCCGTTCAGATAATATCGCATTCATTAATAACAATACAAATACTAAAGCTAATCCAAACGAAAGCATAAAACTGAATGTCAAAAACCAAAATCGCTCTTGTGCCTTTGGTGGTAGTGGAAATCGAGAAAACCGCTGTGCTAGCGTTATTAAAATTAAGATAAATGATAAATTGGCAACTACTAAACGACCAGTCAACTGAAATATTAAGCAACTGCGAGTTACTATAATCATATTAAGAAAGGGAAACAGTCGAGCAGTTCCACCCCCCGAAAAAGCAGTTATTAAAATTAAGATGATTTCTATAGCCGTATACAGTAATTTATTTCTTTGATGATTAGTGGGCAATCTTAAACCCATTAAACCAAAAATCACCAGACAAGAAATTGTCAGTTCCGGAAAATTGGTCTGAAATCGCTCAGACCGAAATGGTAAAACTGCGCTGATAGCAGAAAACGCTAGTAATATCCACTCTAAATAAAGCAGAAATCGAAAAGGATGATTTTTAAATTCAATTGGGCGGCTCACTATTTGTTCGGCTCCAATAATTTATCAAGGTCAACAGTCAAAAGTTAAAAGCAATTTTTTTACTTTTAACTCCTAACTTCTAACTCCTAACTCCTAACTTCTAACTTACACAAATTACTAGTCACATTTATCAAATTTTAATCATGACTTAAGTCATGGGTTTATTCGTGACTTTTTCCGCATGTCGTTGCAACAAATACATTTATATGATGGTGACAGCAAGCTAGCAAAGCCAACAACTAATAAATGAAACTTAAAAGTTTATCCTTGATAGCCGCAGCGATCGCCCTCAGTTTAAGTGCAACTCCTTTCGTCGTCAACGCGCAAAAAATATCGCAAACACCTACACAAGTTAAACCAGCTCGCAACGGTCCATTTGAACGCTTGGGACTAAGCGAAGAACAAAAAACTAAAATTCAAGAGATTCATCGCAATAGCCGCGCTCAAATGGAAGCGATTCTCACCCCAGAACAAAAACAACAGCTACAAGCTGCAAAACAAGAACGTCAGGGTCAGCCTCGGCAACAAACACCTCAAGGTCAGCGTCCAAAGAGGGGTTTTGCTTCTTTAAATTTAACTGAAGAACAGAAAACCAAGATGCGCGAAATTAGGGAATCAGAGAAAAATCAGATCCAAGCAATCTTAACTCCCGAACAGCAGCAACAACTCAAGCAATTTCAAGATAATATGCGATCGCGTCGTCAGCGACCCAATTCAAGCAACTAATTAACCAATAGCGCTGATATTAGCACAGATTGTGGCGGAAATTCTCTCCGCCACACAATAAGCGGTGATGACAACCGGACAAAACAAAATATAACTTTAGTCATAAATACTTGAATTCTTTATTCTCCCGGACGTGATGATTAATTGGGGATTCTATAATAGTGAAGACAAACTGGAGAAATCCACGAGGCAATACAATAAATGAAGTTCAAAAACTTATCACTGATAGCTGGAGCGATCGCCCTCAGTTTAACGGCAGTTCCTTTCTCGGTCAAGGCAGAAACCACTAAGAGCGCACCAATTCAACTTGCCCAAAATCCACCAGCCAAACCTCCCGCTCAAAGCGGTATCCAAATCCAACTCACACCGCAACAACAAACTGAATTTCGGAAGATTGATAACGGTATTCGTGACCAAGTACAGAAAGTGATAACACCACAGCAACTCCAACAAATCCAAACCGCTAGAGAGGCAGGTAAGTCTCCGAGCGAAGTTTCTGCGGCAGCAAATTTAACCCCACAACAGCAAGCCGAATTGCAGAAAATCTTTATAACCTCACAACAAAAAAAAGAAGCTTTGCTGAATGCTGACCAAAAAGCACAATTAGCGCGATTCCGCCAGCAAAATGCGAACCCTGGTGCTTCAGCACCTAAAAAATAATCAATTTCCTCATTCCTAAATAGCTTCAGGGTACACTACCTAACGCATAGCGATCGCTTGTACATGTTAATCAGGCGATCGCATGTTTTTTTGTAGCCAGTGCGACAAATTCAATTATTTTGATTGTCAAACTTATCACACATTTCTTTAAGTACTTTCAAATAATATTTTTATATACTTCTTGTTTGGTTATTTGAATTGAAACACTAAATATAGCGGTTTACAAACCTAACCCCCAGCCCCTTCCCTCATAGGGAAGGGGAGAAAATCAAAGCCTACTCCCTTTCCACTATAAAATTACCTATCTTCTTTTCCTTCCTCCTTCTCCTTCACGCCTACGCGGTTGGGCGAACGTGTCCTTCTCCTTCACCAGACGGCAAAGCCGAACGCGTCTTCTCCTTCACGCCTACGCGACTGGGCGAACGCGGTTCGTTAAATAGGTATTCTTTGAGCGGGAAAGGAGTAAGACCTTACAAACCTAACCCCCAGCCCCTTCCCTATGAGGGAAGGGGAGAAAATCAAAGCCTAAGACCTAAAAGACCTAACCCCCAGCCCCTTCCCTATGAGGGAAGGGGAGAATATCGAAGCCTAAGACCTAAAAGACCTAACCCCCAACCGCTTCCCTATGAGGGAAGGGGAGAATATCGAAGCCTAAGACCTAAAAGACCTAACCCCCAACCGCTTCCCTATGAGGGAAGGGGAGAATATCAAAGCCTCTGACGCCACATGCTTCAAGTCGGCAGAGCCGCCCAACGCAGTGGCTCCTCCTCATAGGAGAGAGGTTTACCAGAGAGGTCAGATTGTCAAATTTAACAATCAGCAATATAAATATCCTCGCATCCGGGCAATCTAGCAGGAGAAAATGATGAAGAAAAAATTTGCAACCATCGACGGCAATGAGGCTGTTGCCCGTGTTGCTTATCGATTAAATGAGGTAATTGCTATTTATCCGATCACCCCCTCTTCAGCAATGGGTGAATGGGCGGATGCATGGTCTTCTGAAAGCCGCCTCAATTTGTGGGGTACTGTGCCGAGTGTGATTCAGATGCAAAGTGAAGGTGGAGCCGCTGCTGCGGTACATGGAGCATTACAAACAGGTTCCCTGACTACCACCTTCACGGCATCTCAGGGATTATTGTTGATGATTCCCAACCTTTACAAAATCGCTGGGGAACTGACTAGCGCGGTGATTCACGTTGCTGCACGTTCTTTGGCTACCCACGCATTGTCAATTTTTGGCGACCAAAGTGATGTAATGGCAGCGCGTGCTACTGGCTTGGCGATGCTGTGTTCTGCCTCAGTGCAGGAAAGTCAAGATTTTGCGCTTATCGCTCATGCTGCTACCTTAGAAGCACGAGTGCCGTTTATGCACTTCTTCGACGGCTTCCGCACTTCCCATGAAGTGCAAAAAGTCGAATTGCTGGAAGATGAGGATTTGCGATCGCTTATTAACGACGATCTTATATTCGCCCACCGCGCCCGCAGTCTCACCCCAGATCGCCCAGTATTGCGAGGTACGGCTCAAAACCCCGATGTCTACTTTCAGTCTCGCGAAGCCGCTAACTTATACTACAACGCTTGTCCGGATATTGTTCAGCGATTGATGGATAAATTAGGCGCAAGCACCGGACGACATTACCAAATCTTTGAATATCACGGTGCCCTTGATGCCGAACGTGTCATTATACTCATGGGTTCCGGCTGCGAGACAGTCCACGAAACCGTAGATTATCTCAACGCCCGTGGGGAAAAAGTCGGTGTCCTCAAAGTCAGATTATATCGTCCTTTTGATGCAACACGGTTTGTGTTAGCTTTGCCTTTGAGTGTGAAAGCGATCGCCGTCCTCGACCGCACCAAAGAACCGGGTAGCGCCGGCGAACCCTTGTATTTGGATGTAGTCGCCGCTATCCATGAACAATGGAGTGGAGGAGTGGGGGAGTCGAGCCAGCGCTGTGCGGAGGCGTCCTCCGTTGAGGAGCCAGTGCGTTGCGGAGGTTCCCTCCGTTGTAGCACCTGGCGTGCGTCTGGCGTGGAAAGTGGGGGAGTGGGTGAGAAAGACAAATTGCTCCCCAAGTCGTCCTCCAAGTCGTCCTTGTCCTCCCCGTCCTCCCCGTCCTCCCCTGCCCCCCCTGCCCCCCTGTCCCCCTCTCCCTCTCCCCCTCCCAAAATCATCGGTGGTCGTTACGGTCTTTCCTCGAAAGAATTTACCCCAGCGATGGTTAAAGGTATTTTCGACAACCTCGCCCAGCCACATCCGAAAAACCACTTTACTATCGGTATCAACGACGACGTTAGCCACACTTCCCTGAACTTTGACTTTAACTTCTCCACCGAACCGGATAATGTCGTCCGGGCAATGTTCTACGGATTGGGTTCTGATGGCACAGTTGGTGCTAATAAAAACTCAATCAAGATTATTGGTGAACAAACAGACAACAACGCCCAAGGCTACTTTGTCTACGACTCTAAAAAATCTGGCTCAATGACCGTTTCCCATCTGCGCTTTGGTCAACAGCTTATTCGCTCAACTTACCTAATTGACAAAGCCAACTTTATCGGTTGCCATCACTGGGAATTTTTAGAGCGCGTAGATGTACTGAAAGCGGCGGTGTCTGGAGGAACTTTTTTACTCAACAGTCCTTATGATGCTGATAACGTTTGGGAACATCTCCCGGTAAAAGTACAGCAGCAAATTATCACCAAGCAACTTAAATTCTACGTCATCAATGCTACCGAAGTTGCCAAAAACAGCGGCATGGGCGGTAGAATTAACACTATTATGCAAGTGTGCTTCTTTGCCTTAGCGGGTGTCTTGCCAGAAGAAGAAGCCATAACCAAAATTAAGCAAGCAATTGAAAAAACCTACGGCAAAAAAGGTGCAGAAGTCGTCCAGAAGAATCTGCAAGCTGTAGACCAGACGCTGGAGAATTTGCATAAAGTCGATGTGATAGGGGAGAGAAGGGGGCAGGGGGACAGGGGGACAGGGGGACAGGGAGACAAGGAGACAAGGAGACAAGGAGACAAGGAGACTATTCTTTCTCCCCATCCCCCCCTCTCCCCCTCCCCCACTCTCCCCCTCCTCCCCGACGCTCCGGAATTCGTGCACTCAGTTTTGGGTAAAATCATGGCGTGGGAGGGTGATGACTTACCTGTAAGTGCGCTACCGATTGATGGGACTTTTCCTACCGGCACTGCAAAATGGGAAAAACGCAATATCGCTACGGAGATTCCTGTATGGGATGCGGATGTCTGCGTGCAGTGTGGCAAATGTATTATGGTTTGTCCTCATGGGGTCATTCGAGGTAAGGTTTATGAACCAGGGGAGTTAGCCAACGCGCCGGCAACTTTCAAGTCAATCGATGCCAAAGATAAAGACTTTGCTTGCTCAAAATTTACCATTCAGGTTGCCCCAGAAGACTGTACGGGCTGCGCTATCTGTGTAGAGATTTGTCCGGCAAAAAATAAATTAGAGCCGACGCGCAAAGCGATTAATATGGAAGCGCAGTTGCCTATACGCGAACAAGAGCGAGAAAACTGGAATTTCTTTCTCAGTTTACCAAATCCTGATAGACGGGAATTAAAACTAAACCAGATTCGCCAACAGCAATTGCAAGAACCTTTGTTTGAATTTTCGGGTGCTTGTGCTGGTTGTGGAGAGACGCCTTATTTAAAATTATTAACACAACTGTTTGGCGATCGCTCTGTTATTGCCAACGCTACTGGTTGTTCTTCAATTTATGGGGGAAATCTCCCCACCACTCCTTGGACAACAAACGCTGAAGGAAGAGGTCCTGCTTGGTCGAATAGTCTTTTTGAAGATAACGCTGAATTCGGTCTTGGCTTTCGTCTTTCTCTAGACAAGCAAGCGGAATTTGCTGCCGAATTACTCCAACAATTAAGCAGTGAAATAGGCGATAATCTTGTTGAGTCCATCCTCAAGCAGAAGCAAAAATCTGAAGCTGATATTTGGGAACAACGCGAACAAGTAGCGCTGTTGAAACAACGGTTAGACGAAATTCCGGAAAATGACAATCCAAAATCTCAAATCCAAAATCTCAAATCGATTGCTGACTACTTGGTGAGAAAAAGCGTCTGGATTGTCGGTGGTGATGGTTGGGCGTATGATATTGATTTTGGCGGATTGGATCATGTTCTTGCCAGCGGTCGCAATGTCAACATTTTGGTAATGGATACCGAAGTGTATTCTAACACTGGCGGTCAATCATCTAAAGCTACACCGCGAGGAGCGATCGCTAAATTTGCCGCCAGCGGTAAGCCAGCACCAAAGAAAGACTTGGGGCTAATCGCCATGACTTACGGTAATGTCTACGTAGCGAGTGTAGCCCTTGGTGCGAGAGATGAACACACCCTAAAAGCATTTATAGAAGCAGAAGCTTACGAAGGACCATCACTGATTATCGCTTACAGTCATTGCATCGCCCACGGCATCAACATGACCACAGCTATGAATCATCAAAAAGCTTTGGTAGAATCAGGACGTTGGTTGCTGTATCGTTACAATCCCGAATTGCAGCAAGCGGGTAAGAATCCATTACAATTGGATATGCGTCAGCCCAAGCAGTCGGTAGAACAGTCAATGTATCAAGAAAATCGCTTCAAGATGCTGACTAAGAGTAAACCCGAAATTGCCAAACGTCTTTTAGAAGAAGCGCAAGCAGAAGTGGATGCGCGTTGGAAAATGTACGAGTATCTCGCAGCGCGTAATGTAGGAGAGGATAAGGAATAGTTTAACGAGTCTTTGAACTCCATTAATGAGTCTTTGAACTCCATTAATGAGTCTTTGAACTCCATTAATGAGTCTTTGAACTCCATTAATGAGTCTTTGAACTCCATTA
>NZ_JBPAOH010000093.1:0-31070 GCF_050875635.1 Tolypothrix sp. VBCCA 56010 | reverse complement strand
CTTTACCAATTCTATTGGTAGACGTTTGCGGTCAACAACAATGTTTATGCTGTTAAGAATAAGTTATACAAACAAATATTTGCAATCATGAAAAAGGCTATTTCTTTGATACTATCTATTCCTTTAATCTTCTTGTTTGACAATAAAGTCCAAGCCCAGCCAGTAGAGTCTTCATATGACCGGACAAAATTAGTATTAGTTAAAGGAGACAACAATAATAGTTGCAGCTTTATGTCCGCCGATTTGTTAGAGCGAGCGGCAGACATTGTTCAAGGACTGTTATCTGTTACTCCTCTTGACAATGAACAACAGGTTCGTTACAAAATGCGCTTTGCTCCGGATCAGCCTAATGCACACAATCCCTTAGAATGGACAGCGCTTGCCCAAAGAAACTATACTAAGGCTGTTGTATATTTCAGCAATAACGCTGTGACTCGGCGTACTTTCACTATGGCAATTAATTACAATCAACCGAATCAAAAACAATGCTTGTGGGAAGTACGACAACCATCACAAAGACTTGAAGCAGATCCTTCAGTTTCACAATAAGGTCAATAAGATACTTGCCCTGGCAAGAATTGAAGAAACAAACTTTTGATTATAGCTAGGGCAAACGCACTCTCATTTTCGGGCAAAACAAAAATAATTGGTACGTAGCTTCTATGTATAGAGCTTAAAGTTTTAATTATCCAGAAATTACTTATCTAGTAGATGAATTAGATATTGATGATATTTCTTAAGTAACTGCTAGCCAAAATACTCCTTGAACCAGCCTCGCTACTGCAAGTCGAGGGTGAAGGCGCTGATATCAGCAACTTTATCGGTTGCCAAATTGAAGTGCGATCGCTCTCAGGCGACATCAAGTTTATCGGCGAGATGACGCAATGGGATGAAAAACACGGAATTATTACTCTGGCGACACCAGAAGGCGATCGCATTGCATATCTGCGAGAATGCTTCATAATTGGTTGACATTATTTAGGGGTGGTATTTAATCACCGCCCCGCTAAAATTTCCCGCCGACGGGAAATATTGAAATTTAATGCGTCCTCAAGCAACGCAGATCGCACTCATCGCCTTAGTTGATTTATAAAGTCTTGAAGATTTATTGGAAGATTTTGAGATTTATTCAAAGACTGAAAAAGATATAACCACATTTTCGGCTATTTTTGGCGAATCAACTTCTTTTCTCCCACTATAATGCTTTTTGAGTCTAGTTCGCGCCCAAAATTTTCCCGAAGCGCGGGAATTATTTGAAATTTTAAGTCGTCTTTGAATAGTGCAGATTTCCTTCACTCGAATTAATTATTTTGAGAGTAACCGAGATTTATTAAAAGAAAGCCAGATTTCATGTCAGTCTGAGAAAGTTAGAGCCAAGCAGATCGGCTATTTTTGGCGAATAAACTTCTTCTTCGGTTGAGAATGCCCTTTAGAGGGGCGTGGATCTACAAGGCAAAATTTTCTTGCTCTTCGTGCCCTTTTTTCGGGGTGCGTGTGGGTATAGAGTGAATACAACTTTAGTTACGTTTAGTTGCATTGAACCCCAATGTCCCCACTAGCCATTGTCCAAATTAAGGAACGTAAACAATTAGCAAAGCTTGCCCCGGCTGATGCTCAAGTAAAATTAATTCAAATGTGGTTACATGGTAAAGCACCAAAAAGCATCAAGGCTTACCAGTTTTACGTTACCGATTTTTTAGCTTTTTTGGGTAAACCTTTGCTCGAAGTCACCCTTGAGGATTTGTACGATTATGCTGACCATTTGCTGAAGTTGGGGTTGGCTCCCAATACTCAAAAAACACGTCTTTACGCGGTTAAGTCACTTATTAGTTTTGCTCATACAATCGGGTTCCTACCTTTTAATGTGGCGACGGCTATGAAGTTAAAAAAGACTGCTGATACGCTCAACGAGCGGCTTTTGGCAACTAAAGAAGTACAAAAAATAGTTTGGGCGACGGAAATGGCAACTTATAGGTATCAGGGTGAAAAGCAGCGCGATTTATTAATTTTGAAACTATTATATACTGCGGGTTTGCGGGTTTCTGAGTTAACACAACTCACTTGGGGGGATTTAACCGAACGCGATCGCGGTGGACAAGTAACGGTGGTGGGTAAGGGTGATAAAACTCGTTCGGTGTTGCTACCTGTTTCCTTATGGGCGGAATTGATGGAGTTTAGGGGGAGTGCGTCTGATGGTTCTCCGGTGTTTAAAAGTCGCAAGGGGGGAGGACATTTAGACCGCAGTCAAATTAATCGGATTGTGGAAGCTGCTGCAAAACGGGCACTTGTTAATAAGAAAGTTAGTCCCCATTGGCTGCGTCATGCCCATGCTACCCATGCCTTAGAAAGTGGTGCTGATATCGGTTTGGTGCAAAAGACATTGGGACATGACAATGTGGCGACTACCAGCCGCTATTTGCAAGCCCGACCTGACGATAGCAGTGCTATGTATGTCCCTACTTTGTAATTGTAAATTACAGAAGAATCTGTTAGAACAATATGTAACAAAGTAGCAATCTACACCGCCAAGCTCTCAGGAGAAAGACTGACAAAATGTTAGTATCGCCAAACTTTGGATTTTTAGAAATCCATGACCCGCAACTGGTGCGACTGGGGGCTTTAGCAGAAAGATATTTTACTGACGACCCCAACACTTGTTTAATAAAACTGCGTCAGTTTGGTGAACTCCTCGCGCAACTGATTGCCGCTAATGTGGGGATGTACGACTATGACGAACGGCAAATTGATTTAATGCGTCGCCTGCGAGATAGAGGAATTCTTAAAGGCAAGGTATATGAGTTGTTTGACAAATTGCGCTTGGCAGGGAATAATGCCACACACGCATTGGCAGACGACCAAAGAACTGCACTCAGCAACCTGAAATATGCACGCCAATTAGGAATTTGGTTTCATCGGGTTACTACCAAAAATCCCGATTTTAACCCTGGTCTATTCATCCCACCCCAAGACCCAGCAGTAGAAACCCAAGCACTCAAACAAGAATTAGAACAGTTGCGTTTTGAATTACAAGCCAGCCGCACAGCCACAGAAATAGCACAAATTGCTGCCCAACAAGAAGCACAACGACGCATATCCGCAGAAGAATTAGCCAAAGAAGCCTCAGCACAAAAACAAGCTGCCTTAAATCACCTTGTAATTATTCAAGCCACAGCAGAGAGTCAGTCTGCACAAACAATTCAAGAAACCATCCAGCTTTCCCAGCAGGCAGGAGAAAATATTGACTTAGATGAACGCGAAACCCGCCTTATTATCGATGCCCAACTTCGTGCAGCTGGTTGGGAAGTAGATTCGGAACAGCTTACTTATAGTAACGGTATCCGTCCGCAAAAAGGGAAGATGAGAGCGATCTCCGAATGGTCTACAGATGATGGACGCGCTGACTACGTTTTATTTGTGGGACTGCAAGTAGTCGCTGTAGTCGAAGCCAAACGTCAAAGCACCGATGTTTCTGCTGCCATTGACCAAGCCAAGCGTTACAGTCGCGGCTACAAAATTAAAGGTGATGAAATATTACCCGGTGGTCCTTGGGGTGAATATCAAGTCCCCTTTGTCTTTGCTACTAACGGACGCGAATTCTTGCGGCAGTTGCAAACCAAAAGCGGTATTTGGTTCTGTGACTTACGCCGTCCTGAAAACATCCGCCGTCCCCTTACCACTTGGTACAAACCGGAAGCTTTGATTGATGCCCTCAACCAAGATGTAGATAAGGCACACCAATTACTTGCCCAAGAAGATTTTACATATAATCTGCTACTGCGCGATTACCAAATTAAAGCCATTAAAGCAATTGAAGCACATCTGGCAAAAGGAGCCAGGGAATTATTGTTGGCAATGGCAACGGGAACAGGCAAGACTAAAACCTGTATTGCCCTTGTTTATCGTCTGCTGAAAACCAAACGTTTTCGCCGTGTCCTGTTTCTCGTAGACCGCACCGCATTGGGAGAACAAGCCACCAATGTTTTTAAAGAAACGCGGATGGAGAATCTGCAAACCTTCGCTGATATTTTTGGTATTAAAGAACTTGGTGATTCAATACCAGATAGAGATACCAAAGTCCAGATTGCCACCGTCCAAGCATTTGTTAAACGCATTCTCTACCCAAGTGATAACACTCCCATCCCCACAGCAGATCAATATGATTGCATCGTTGTGGATGAATGTCACAGAGGATATTTGTTGGATAGGGAATTAAGCGATACAGAACTTACCTTCCGCGACTTTAACGATTATATCTCCAAATATCGCCGCGTCCTCGACCATTTTGATGCTGTGAAAATTGGGCTAACTGCCACCCCTGCACTGCACACCACCCAAATATTTGGTGAACCGGTTTACACCTACAGTTACAAAGAAGCTGTGATTGATGGACACCTCATCGACTGTGAACCACCCATCCGCATCACTACAGCCCTCTCGGAAGATGGCATAATGTGGCAAGCTGGGGAAGCAATGGAATATTATGACCCCATAAAAGGCACAATCGATTTAGTTCATGCCCCGGATGAAGTCAGAATTGAGGTAGAACAATTTAATCGCCGAGTTGTTACCGAAGAATTTAATCGGGTAGTCTGTGAATTTTTAGCAGAAAATATTGACCCTTCACTGCCAGGAAAAACCTTAATATTTTGTGCTACCGATAGTCATGCTGATATTGTTGTTCATTTATTAAAACAAGCACTGATTGCCCAGTATGGCAGCGTTGAAGATGATGCAGTTCTCAAAATTACTGGCAAGGCTGATAAACCATTACAATTAATTCGCCGCTTTAAAAACGAAGCTAACCCGAAAATTGCAGTCACGGTGGACTTGTTAACCACTGGTATTGATGTGCCAGAAATCTGCAACTTGGTATTTATTCGTCGGGTGAATTCGCGCATTCTTTACGAACAAATGTTGGGACGGGCAACCCGGCGCTGTGATGAGATTAAAAAGGAAGTTTTCTATATTTATGACGCGGTGAATTTATATGCAGCCCTTGCCCCTGTTTCTACCATGAAACCCGTGGCAGTTAATCCCAATATTTCATTTACCCAACTGGTAGAAGAATTAGGGACAGTCAACGATACCACCGCAGCCACTACAATTGTTGATCAATTATTAGCTAAATTGCAACGTCAGCAGAGAAAATTAGGGGATAGCAACCGGGATAATATTGAAGCCGCAGCCGGGATGCCGATACCGGAGATGATAAATCACCTGCGTCAAAGCGACCCCCGACAAGTTCAAGAATGGTTTGGGCAACGGGCAGGGATCTCGCAAATGTTAGATGCTAGAGATGGTGGCAGACAACCACTGCTAATTTCCCGCCACGCGGATGAACTGCGACGAGTGGAAAGGGGTTACGGTAATGCCCAAAAACCCGAAGATTATTTAGATAGTTTTGGCGCATATTTACGCGAGAACATTAATAAAATTCCGGCTTTGATAGTTGTAACTACCCGTCCCCGCGAGTTGACTAGGACGCAGTTAAAAGAATTGCGCTTAATGCTTGACCAAGCCGGATATTCAGAAAAAACATTGCAGGTGGCATGGCGGGAAATGACTAACGCAGATATTGCTGCCTCAATAATTGGATTTATCCGCCAAGCAACTTTGGGGGATGCTTTGGTTCCCTATGAGGAGAGAGTGGACAAGGCAATGAAGAAAATCCTGGCTTCTCAAAACTGGACACCACCCCAGCGCAAGTGGTTGGAACGCATTGGTAAGCAGTTGAAAGTAGAAACTATTGTGGATCAGGAGGCATTAGACCAAGGGGAATTTAAATCCCAAGGTGGTTTTGTCAGATTAAATAAAGCTTTTAATGGGCGGTTAGAAGAGATTTTGGTGCAGATTAATGAAGCATTGTGGCAGGATGTAGGGTAAAAGAAAATCAAAAGTTTATAATTCCAGCCCAAATTTAAATTTATTAATATTTTGGGGCTGGAATGAATTTAGTTAATCTTTGAATCAACAAAAGGTTAATTTATTTATGTTAAAAATAAAAAGAGAAATTCATTATAATTATTATCAAAATAGGAAATCAAAGTATGTGTAATGCTTGGAATCACTCACCGGGATGTGACTGTGGTTGGGGAGGTGGATATTCTGGAGGAGGAGGTGGTATAAGAACTGGTTTAGGTGGCAGCCTGAGCGATTCAATAAAAATTTCCGCACCCAAGGCAATAGAAGGTTATCAATCTCCTATTATTGCAGATACTAGAGAGGCTCAAACTTATCCGACAACGTGTTGGTGGTGTGGTGCTAAAGTTTTTTACCATACTAATGGTTATGGTGACTCTGTTTTATTTGATAGTTTAGGCTGTCCGTGGCAAGTACACTCTTGTTGGAAAACATATTGGGATAAAGAAAAAATTCAAAGGCAGCAGATTAATCGCCTTTATCGTGTCATAACTAATGTGAATTTCTGGGATTTGAATGAAGACCAACAAAAACGTCTTATTTTAGCTGGTGCTATTCAAGCAGTACGGAGTCAGAAATTTTTTATCAAAGAAGAAGATGTTGCAAGTTATTTAGGACTACAAGTAAAAGAATTCCGGAAACAGTATTCTCTATTTTACGAACTATATTTAGAAGAAAAAGTAATACAAGTTCGATGAAAATGATGCTGATAATTATCGAAATAACAAAATTATATTCCCTAAAAGCAATTAATTTAAAATTGGATTATGACAATTTCAGAGGAAAATTGATTGCTCTGGTATTTATTTCCCCCAAAATGGAAATAAAGTTAAAATTAAATTTTACTTATATCCTTAGCAATTAGCATAATCGAACAGGCATTGCTTACTTTATAGTACATCTGCAAATAACTTTATCTGTTGTAACTGTTCTTTACGCCAACCATCGGAATAATATCAAGCTTTGACAACACTACTTAATTGCGTATAATTGCAAAGCAGCATTTATATACTGAATATTTATTTAAAACATTGAGCGCAACAACTGACATCGTCCAAAAACTCTGGAATCTCTGCCACGTCTTACGCGACGATGGGATTACTTATCTGGCTTATGTGACAGAGTTAACATACCTGCTGTTCCTCAAGATGGCGCAGGAAACAGGTACAGAAAGCCAAATAAGCGAAGGTTGCCGTTGGGGTGATTTGGTGGTCAAAGATGGCATCGAACAGATGAACTTTTACCGCGCCACTTTGTTAGAGTTGGGTTCTAGCAGTTTGCCACGAGTGCAGGCAATTTTCGTTAATGCCCAAACTGCCCTGAAAAAACCGCAAATTCTCAATAAGCTAGTAAAAAGCATTGACGAACTTGACTGGTACTCTGCCAAGTCAGAGGGTTTAGGCGATTTGTACGAAGGACTTTTAGAGAAAAATGCCAGTGAGAAAAAATCAGGGGCAGGGCAATATTTTACGCCGCGTCCTTTGATTGATTGCATGGTGGAACTCATTAAACCACAAGCTGGGGAATTGGTGCAAGACCCCGCAGCCGGGACGGGTGGGTTTTTAATTGCCTCAGATCGCTATATCAAAAAACACACGGATGATTTATTTGATTTAAGCGAAGCTGAACAGTCGTTTCACCGCTACCAAGCATTTTACGGCATTGAGTTGGTGCAGGATGCCCACCGACTATTATTAATGAATATGCTGCTACATGGCATTGAGGGTGCTGTGGACTTGGGCGATACTCTCTCTAGCGAGGGGCAGCAGTTACCAAAAGCTAATGTCATCCTCACCAATCCCCCCTTTGGGACGAAAAAGGGCGGCGGGTTGCCCACACGGGATGATTTTACTTATCCCACATCCAACAAGCAGTTAGCTTTTTTACAGCATATCTATCGCGGACTGTTACCTGGTGGACGGGCGGCGGTGGTGTTACCTGATAATGTGCTGTTTGAGGATGGGCAAGGACGCAGCATCCGCGCCGATTTAATGGATAAGTGCAACCTGCATACAATTTTGAGATTGCCTACGGGGATTTTCTATGCCCAAGGTGTGAAAACTAACGTGCTATTTTTCCAACGGGGAACGACGGAGAAGGGTAACACCAAGCAGGTGTGGTTTTACGATATGCGGACGAATATACCTGTTTTTGGGAAGAGGACTCCTTTAACTAGAGAGCATTTTAGTCCCTTTAAAGAAGTTTACGGCGATGATGCTAATGGGGGAAGTCCGCGTGTTGACCAAGGGGAGTCCGGACGGTGGCGCTGTTTTACGCGGGAGGAAATTACTAAACGTGGTGAAAATCTAGATATTACTTGGCTGCGGGATGAAAGTTTGCAGTCGGGGGATAATTTACCAGAACCTGATCTCATTGCAGCCGCTATTATGGCGAAATTACAAACGGCGATGGAAGAGATGGAGGCTTTGACGGCGTTGCTGGAAGGTGAAGCGGAAACCGAGGAAGTAGAGCTTTTAGAATAAAAGCAAACCCACAGTAATCAATTGTTATGACCCAAGCCTTACCAAAAATAGTTACCTTTGACGAATTTATCGCGTGGTATCCCGAAAACTCTGGGGTACGCTACGAACTACATAACGGGGAAATTGTCGAAATGGCACAGCCAACCGGGAAGCATGAAAGGATAAAAGGATTTTCGGCTGCTGAATTGACTTTAGAGTTTAGACGATTAAATCTCCCCTACTTTATCCCCAATCAAGCAATAGTAAAACCACCGGAAAGAGAATCAGGTTATTTCCCTGATGTATTAATACTAAATGATGCTGCTTTGGCTGATGAACCTTTCTGGGAAAAGTCTTCTACTGTGACTAAGGGTACATCAATTCCTTTAGTGATTGAGGTTGTCAGTACCAATTGGCGCGATGATTATTATCTGAAACTTGCCGATTATGAGGAGATGGGTATCCCCGAATATTGGATTGTTGATTATGCAGCATTGGGAGCTAGGAAGTTTATTGGTAATCCCAAACAACCCACTTTCTCAGTCTATCAACTCATTGATGGGGAATACCAAGTCAGTCAGTTTCTCTTTAGCGATAAAATTATATCTCCTTCTTTCCCTGAGTTAAATTTGACGGCGGAACAAGTTTTTAATGCTGGTCAATAAGTATTTAATTCAATATCTAAAGGATAATCAGCTATGCAGAGTATTAAATTAAAAAAACGTATCGGGGCAGATGGGATTTTACATTTAGAGATCCCAGTGGGAATAACAGATAAAGAAGTAGAAATCATGGTGATTTATCAACCATTAGAAACACAAACACAGCCAAAAACACCACAACAAAGAGGCTGGATGCCTGGGTTTTTTGAAGAGGTAATTGGTGGTTGGGTAGGAGAACCGTTAGAACGGGCAGAACAGGGAGAATATGAAACTAGGGAGCCGCTATTTTGACTTATCTGCTCGATTCAAATGTCTGTATCCGCTTAATAAATAATAGTAGTCCTGCGGTAACAACTCGACTGGCATCCCAACAACCAGAAAATATTTTAATTTCTACGATAACCCAATTAGAACTGTACTATGGTGCTTATCGTAGCGCCCAACAAAAGATAAATTTAGAAATATTGCAACGTTTTTTTACTCAGTTTACTATTATACATTTAGACGCTGAAGCCGCAAGAATAGCAGGGAGAATTCGGGCTGAGTTAGCAGCTAGTGGTACGCCGATTGGCTCTTATGATGTGCAGATTGCAGAAGAGTGCAATGGCTAATAATTTGATATTGGTTACGCATAATACAAAAGAATTTAGTCGGGTGAATGGGTTGCAGATTGAAGATTGGGAGGAAGAGAGTTGAATTTTGATGACTTGGCAGAACTACCAGAAGGTTGGATGTGGGCAAAATTGGGAGAACTAGGACTTTTTATTAATGGTGACCGAGGCAAAAACTATCCAAATAAAAACGCTTTAGCTGAATCTGGCATACCTTTTATAAATGCGGGACATATTCAGGACGGAATAATAAAACTTTCTGAGATGAACTACATTACTGAGGAAAGATTTAATTTATTAGGTAGTGGAAAAGTTAAATCTAACGACATTTTATATTGTCTACGTGGTTCGTTAGGAAAAACAGCAATAGTTAAAAATATTACAACAGGTGCTATAGCTTCTTCTTTAGTTATTATTCGCCCTTTCGATTGCAGTAAGCATGAATATCTCTTTTACTACCTTATAAGTCCATTTGGCGATGCCGAGATTCGTAAGTATGATAATGGTTCAGCACAACCCAATCTTGCTGCTAACAGCGTAAGAAGTTATTCTGTTCCCCTGCCACCCCTCAATGAACAACGCCGGATAGTTGCGAAAATAGAGGCGCTCTCTGCTAGGAGTCAGCGAGTGAAGGAGGCGCTTGAGGATATTCCTCAACTGCTAGACCAGTTCCGTCAATCTGTCCTCGCTGCCGCCTTTCGTGGCGACCTCACTGCTGATTGGCGGGAGCAGAATCCTGATGTTGAACCTGCATCCGAACTTTTGGACAAAATCTATAAGCAACGACTTAAGATATATCAAGAAGAATGTAAAAAATTTGATAAACAGGGTAATAAAAGAATTCAGAAAACTCGAAAATTTCAATTGATAGATAAAACTAACTATGATATTCCTGATACATGGGAATTGTCATACCCTGAATATTTATGTTCTCCAGATGAATATTCAATAGGTATAGGCCCATTTGGAAGTAACTTAAAAGTTTCTGATTACACGGATAAAGGTGTACCTTTAGTATTCGTTCGTAATATTCGTAGTGGAAATTTTGAGAGTTTAGAGCCTAAATATATTTCTCACGAAAAAGCTCAAGAGTTATTGCCCCACATAGTTAAGCCGTTAGACCTTTTGATAACTAAAATGGGTGATCCACCTGGAGACTGCGAAATTTATCCAGAACATCGACCAGAAGCTGTTATTACTTCAGATTGCTTAAAATTTAGAGTTTGGGGATTTTTCCTGGATAGAAACTACTTCAAGCATTGTATAAACTCATCGTTTATTAAACACCAACTAGGTTTAATAACCAGAGGTGTAGCACAACAAAAAATTAGCCTTGAGCGCTTTAAGTCTATTTTAATTCCTGTTGCTCCTCAATCTGAGCAAAAAGAGATCATTAAACGTGTTGATTCCTTATTAGAAGTCGCTAGTCAAATTGAAGCAAGCTATCAACAAGTAATAACCTACCTAGATCAACTCGACCAATCTATCCTCGCCAAAGCCTTTCGCGGCGAACTCGTACCCCAAGACCCCAACGACGAACCCGCATCCGTCCTCCTAGAACGCATTCGCGCAGAACGTGACAAACTCCAAACCAAAACAGCTAAAAAATCCACCACCAAAACCAGCACACGACGCACCAAAAAAACACAACAGCAAGAAGAAGAATCGGTACAGCTAGAACTGGGGTTGGAGTAGTGGAGGAGTTAGAGCGTATCTATATAAATGTATAAATATTTGCGTTTAATCTTCCAGCCCCTTCCAACTTGTTGACTTGTTGGCTTTACAACTTGCTAGGCAAGTTAACTGGTTGTCAAGCTGACTTGCTATATTGACAACTTGCCAGTAAGCTCGTAAGCAAAATGGTTAGCTGAAAATAAAATGATTATCGCCTTGGCAAACCAAAAAGGAGGCGTAGCTAAAACCACCTCCACCATCTGTTTAGGGGGAATCCTGGCGCAGAAGAGTACTGTCCTGGCTATTGACCTTGACCCCCAAGGCAACCTCACCACGGGTTTAGGGGTAGAAGTGGCTGACGACCAAATTAGCTGCTACGACGTAATTACAGAACAAGCAGAAGTCATTGATGCCGTAGTTACTACTAAATTTGGACTTAGCCTACTACCTGCTGACATTAACCTTGCGAAAGGAGAAACCGAAATTCTCACTCGTGTAGGTAACTTTTACATCCTCAAAGAGAAACTGGCTCCCGTACTCAACCAATACCAGCACATCTTGATTGATTGTCCCCCTTCTTTGGGACTGTTAACAGTCAATGCCTTAGCAGCTGCGGATGCAGTTTTGATTCCAGTGCAGTGTCAATTTTTTGCCCTAAAAGGACTGGCAGCACTTTTGTCAACAGTAGCCAGCGTGCAAAAACGCCTCAATTCTCAACTACGGATATTGGGGGTACTGCCGACAATGGCTGAAAACACGGTGATGACTCAAGATGTCTTGGACTCTCTCAAGAAACGACTGCAAGACATTCGCATATTTGACCCAGTTCCCAAGTCAATCAAGTTTTCCGAGTCAAACTTAGCAGGGGAACCCATACATATATATACCAACGACAAAAAACTAGTGCAGCCCTATAAGGCGATCGCTAACTTGATTGCTGCAATGTAAGCGCGTGAAAAAACTTATGGCAAAGCGACGTGTTCGATTAAATGACGAAAATGACCCGCTATCCTCAACCGATAAAGTCTTGGCTGGTTTTGAGCAAGTTAGCAAGTCAACCAGTCAGCAAGATAAAAAGTTAACCATTCAGTCAGTTGACAAGCTAACAAGTCAGCAAGATAGATTGTCAACCAGTCAACAAGATAAAGCAGATTCCAACAATCTCAAGAAGTCAACAAGTCAGCAAGCTAACCAGATAGAAAGTCCACAATCCAACAATTCAACCAGCCAAACAAAAAGCAATTCAGCAAGTCTACAAGCTAACTTTTCAACAAGTCAACAAGTTAGTTCTGAAAAAGCGATCTGTCGTAAATCTACGTTTCAAATTAACGAAGAGGTGCTGCATCAGCTAGACAAACTACACTTAACACTCCAGTTAGAACTGGGAAAAACCAATGCTCCTTATAAGGAGGTGATTGTTGAGGAAGCCTTAGTGCGATTATTAGAAGAGGTCAACTCCGACCGTGAGGCTTTGATATCCGCGTTGGTGGAAAGACAGAGAAGCCGGGACAAAATTTAATAGATGCGATCGCACACAAATAGTTTTGTCCTCAAAGCCACTATGTCCCGCACTGCTGAAACCCAAATGTTAAGCGCACTTGCCAAACGCGGTTTTGAAGTTTCTTGCGCTCGGCATAGGCTGGGCGCATTTTTGGAATATTGATCAGGGAATATTGGGCTTTGGTAAACCAAAAGGACATATTGAGGATTTAGAAGAGTTACGTAAACGCGATGGAGTTTATGTCAGACCAATGCCAAGAGAACTATACGATCGCTGGGGACATTGGCTACCGGAAATCCCGCTTGAGATTCGTAACGGGAGCAAAGCGCTACGAGGAGCGTTCCAGTCAAGAATATCCCCAAAGTCTCACCAGAGAAAGCAGCAGGGTATTGGCGAAATGAATGGTGAGTGCCATCAAGAGAAGCTGGAATATATTGTATAAAATTCCTTGTTGATATCAGTCGTCTGGAGTGCTAGTGCTTCCGAGATGCGAAGGAAGGTGAACAGGCAAATCCCAAACAACGGCATACGTATCTCGGCTCAATACGACGGGACTGCACCAATATGAGTTTTAAAATTGGGATAAATAATCCCGCGTTTATCTGGAAATTGATTTAAATATTAAAGAGTAGGAATTGCAATAAAATTGGCTGTTTTATTATTTTATCTTTTTCCCATCGCGCCGCCTTCTTTTTTAAAACCATATCTTGCGTACCACTGCGTTAATTCTTCTTTTTCAAACTTCACCCCCCTTGGTTGAACAAATAGGGACACTGGTACTTTCAACTTTTCAGCATCCCTAATAATTTGGCGAATTAAATAAGAGCCGATACCCGTACCCTTGTCTTTATCACGGAAAACTTCAAGCTGATCAACCCACAGCATTATTTCTCCTTGCCGACTTAAGTCCCTAAGACTTGTGAGTCCAAAGGCGATGGATTTTTTATTTTCTTTTACGGATGCCCATCTACTGTGTAAGGAGTAATCAATATTAATTTCCCCATCTGAGGATTTTTTCTCAGACTTTTCTAGCTTATACATGAAAGTAATCAGCAAATCGCGTAAAAACCGTTTAACCTTTATTTTTAAGTTTTGGCGCATATTTAATTCAAACAACCCCTATTAATAAAAGTTATATAACTTACTTTGGACAAGCAGACCACCGCTTTTCGCATCCCACCAAGAACACCCGCAGACCGTGGCTATATTGTTAGTCAACCCTTGATATCTCAGTCACACCAAACATAGGAGCATGACCCTTGAATTCGACAAATCCCCCTGAAAACGTCATTAATTGTTTGCAGACTATCTTGGATGCCACAGAAAAAGGAAATTACGAACTTTTTCTGACAGTCGGGGATTCAGACTACAGAGCAGATATTCCCAAAGAAATTTTTGACCAAGTTAGCTCCCCGCTAATTCCACGCATGTCAGAGGGTTATACAATTACTTACTTCGGTGATCTCAAACAAGGAGAAACTCAGACCTATTTGTGGAAGCTGAGTTTTGCTGATGATGGACATGAGTTTATAGTACGTATGGGGATGAAGGGGGACAAAGTTAATCTGATATGGATTACTTGAAATGTCGGCAAACAACACCCACACAGCCAGTCCCACTTCAAAAAACTCCCACTATGTTCTCTTTCTTTGCACTACCGATGAATTGGGTAGTGCGGTGTGTGCCGTTCTTTGTCTTCAGCAACGGCGATCGCTTTTAATTAACCGGCGTTCACCGTTGCCAAGACAATACTCGGAGTGAATTTCAAATAAGCGCGAACGTAGAGTTCAATGTTTTTAGCGCTGCCAATAGGGGTAGTGTTACTTCAAGTGTCACCTTATTTTAATTCTTGAAGCGCGTTCCACTAAAAAAATAATCCCTCTTCCAAGTTGGTTGGGGGATTTTTAATTTGGCTAAATTTCATCCAGCAGTATCAGAGGTATTCTCGCAACCGCTTTACTATGCTTCGGGGGATGGTTTGAACGCCCTTACCACATTAACAAACGAAACGCAACCCGTCTCTGTGTCAGTGTTGACGTAATATTTACATTTCCGGGTTGAGGTTTATGTAATCTTTACCTACATCGCTCAATAAAGCGTTTAAAATCAAGCAGTTAAATTAACTTGATACCAAAACTTCAATTCAAGATTCAGCATCTTTACTGATTGACTTTAGCAGCGCTATCTCAATTAGTCACGGATAGAGACTGAAGTATGGTACGACGTGAAGGGCAGTAAAAAGATGAATAACACTCCTAGAACAACTAAAATAAATTCCAGTATGAACAAGATGAAAGTTGTAAAAGCTATTTTTTGTACATCAATACTAGCCAATTTTCTAACAGGCTGTAATGACCCGAAAGCTGCCAATGAAGATAATTTTAAAAAAGTAATTGTTCGTACATTACCTGATACAATTTTAAACTGCACTACTACGAATGTAAGGTCAATAGATAAATTTGAACAATCTAGAACAATAGATTTTCCTTTAGATTTAGGGGTAAGAGAGGAATTACCCCTACTAAAAGCACTTACTAAAGTTGGAGTAGTATCCAAGAGTGAAGTAGCGATAAAAAGACCGATTTATAACGATACAATTCCAGCTACTAGATATACTTTAACCAAAGATGGTGAGAAATTTTTTAAGAAGGACTTAAAAACGTTCGATAAATCAAAAAAGATAAATGCTTTCTGCTTTGGAGAAGTAGAACTGGATAAAATTGTTAATTTTACTGAACCGACAGATTTTTTTGGAAGAACTGTATCTGAGGTTAAATATACTTACAGGATTAAAAATCTCCCTAGCTGGACATCTGATTCCCAAGTACAAGCTTTAATACCTGCCGTTGCAAGAATGGTGCAAACAAAAGATAAGCCTGCCGAAGTTAAAGCAGCATTATTTCTCACAGGTAATGGTTGGGTAGATGAATTGTAATTAAACGACGTTTCAAAAACTGTCATGAGAATAAATTCATTCACATCTACCGCAAATTAAAACCCGTTCCGCCCAATTTTCCAACACTAATTGTGAATTATTAATTGTTCGCTCGGAGTATGACGTGAAAGATAAGAAAGATATGAACAAAACTACTATCGTAGCTACATCCGTTTTTGTAATGACGATTTTAACTACAAATATTTTTCAGTTAGGAAGGAGTATTGCTCAATCGAATCAAATAGATTTAAGTGGGAGTTGGGATAAGGGGGTGTATTCTCATTTTACTTTCAATGATGAAGGATGTACTGCTGGTTATAGTGGTGAAGTCAAAACTTCAGAAAAATCTCAAATTAATATTACACAAACAGGTAATAAGCTTATATTTGCGACTATTGAAAACACGTATAAATCAAATGACAGAAGTGGTAGTTTCAAATTACAAAGAAGCGGCTCGGTAACTGGAAATAAGGTTCAAATAGAAATGAAAGGCATAACTGATTTAGGAGGGACTGTCACGCTTACATATACAGGAAATGTTTCTAATAATGGTAACACAATTAAAGGTAAGAGAGTTTGTAAATACTCAGAAGGGTCAGCCACAGGTGAAGATGATTTTACATGGCAAAAAGTTAGTATTTGCGGCAATTCAGTGCTGAATGGAAGCCAAAATTTAACAAACGCGCAGAATAATGCTATTAAAGTAGTAAATAAATTTCGCTTAAACAAGAAACCTGGTAAATGGCAGATTGCGCGAGAAGACGTAAGTAAACGATTGGAAAAATTAGTCAAATACCCATGCCTTGTAGATCAAGGACAACTTAATGCATGTGGACCAGCGGCATTTTTGTATATTTGGTTTAAACGAGACCCAGAAGAAGCAGTGAGATATGCCACTATGCTATTTGATAATGGTACAAGTGCAGTTGGCGGTATAGCGATTCGTCCGAGGAAAGAATTAGTTGAATATAATGGTGAAAAGAAAAATCCAGCAGCCGCAGATTGGATGATGATGAGTGCGCTGCGAGATTCAGAAAACCGTTTTATTAAGTTTAGGGGAGAGCGAGACAGTGAAAACATTATCAGCTTCATTATGGACAAAATTAGCGGTATAACATCCCCAAGTGAAATGAAACGTTGGTTGGAGGCAACTGGATTATATAAGAATGTTGTTGACAAAACAGGTTACCGGAGTAATATCAAGGATTCTTGGGAAACTCAAAATCTTGACGATGCCAAAAGTTTATTGACCTCTACTTCTAATCGAGACGTAATTATATTAATTGATTCAGTAATGCTAGGACATGGTTTGATGCCATTCCCAAGTCATTACATTGTCCTTACTTCAAGCATCAACGAAGAAGAAGATAAAGTGAAATTTAATTATTGGACTTGGGGCGATCAACCTTCTGAATGGAACGACCTTAAAGAAAAATTCTTAGCAAATTACTACGGTGCAATAATTGCTGAGAAATAGGGTATCGGGACGAGGTATTCTCGTAACCACCTACTTATGTGACGGAATTGCAGTGAGTAGGTGATCGCACTTACTGAAATTTTGTTTCTTCACCAAAAAAAAGTACTGTTTATTTATTAGACAAATCGGTAGACAATTTTTATGTCCGATAAATCTGTTCGCCCCCAAATAAATATTAGGCTAGACAAAAACCCCTCCCTGCTAGACGAAATTAAAAAAGCTGCAAGCTTACGCAACACTACCGTAAGTGAATTCCTGCTAGCTGAATTATATTTGCAAGACTTAGAATGCCACAATTTTTATTCTTCTAAGGATACATATAAAGGAGTTGCTAAAATAATTAGCTTCGATTTTGAACCTCCAGGTTCTTTATTAAGGTAATCACGACGTAGAACTTTAGCTACAAATTCAAAGTTATTATCCTGCCCCTTCATTGTAGTAGCGGCAATATCGATAGCCTTATTTATAGCATCCTCATCAATATGTTGATTACGAGAATCTCCATATATTTTGTCAATTGGATCACCAAATTTATTAAGTAGCCAATACACAATTGCACCTGTAAGTGAACATGAGCTAGCACTACCATTTGCTGGTTGCCCTAAAAGATGATGCTTTGAACCTGCCAAAGCAAAAACATAATCATTAAAAGCACAACTCCAAAAAGTTATAGGTGAATCATCATCCCAACCTAAATACCCCCATTTCATTCTCAATTTCATACCTACATACGGGAGTGAGTCATCTAATGAGCCGATCATCTTTTCGTCGTTAAGTTTACAAATAATACTATTTAATTTTGAATATTTATCACTTGAGATACTGTGAAAGTCTATCTTATCTTCCTGTAGAGAACCTATAAGTTGTGGAAATAGCATATTTACCTTCGTGTCAGATAGATAAACATAGTATTTGGGAGCAATTTGTTTGTGAAAAATATCATTTTTTTCACTTTGTGATTTCCTAAAATTAAATATATCTTTTTTCTTAATATATTGGTTGCTTGATTGTGATATAAAAACTGGAGTTAAATCCTCAGAAATGCCGTTTAGCTTAATTTCTAGGCAACCAAACTTATAAGCTTCCCCAAATGATCGTTTCGCGCCCAAGGCTTTATAAAAGCCAGTAGAAAAAATTATTGCAGCTTGATCTCCGATAGCTTGGCTCATGCCAATAACAAATGGAACATGTTCAGCAATAGCTTGTGCCTGAACTTTTGAATAACAAGCATTTAACAGTACACATTGAATTTGGTCAGCCACTAACTCAAACAACGCGGCTAACGCATCCGGCTTGATTGGTTGAACTTTACCTGAGGTATCCTCAAAGCAAAGCTCACCTGTACTTATTCCATGTCCAGAAAAATGTACAACTTGAGGTTCAGTGTCAAAAATTATTTGGCTTATATCTCCTGGACGTACTGATTCGCGGGACTCCAGTACAAACTTATCCCGATATTTTGAGAGTTGCAGCTTTTCTCTGATATCTCGTAATTCCTGCCCCAAACGTAATCGACTTGCATTGCTAGGATCGGCTGCTAAAAACAGAATTTTGATTTTATCCATTTTGAGTAGCTAGATTAAAACATATTTGCTTACAGTATATGTTCTGTAAGCAACCTCACTTAGCTCTACTTGATTGTAGTTAAGGAATACTTATCATTCCACGGAATAATAGGCATCTTGAGCGTTTTATTTGATAAGAGTTGCTAATTTCTTACAGACAAAGCTGTAGAATGCTTACTGTAATGCAATCGCATTGCCGAAAAACCGTAAGTTACAAGGCGACGGGTGGTGGAAACTACTAGCCCTAAGATGGATCACAAGGGATTGCAAGCGCGATAATTAGTAGAAGTAAATCTTGTGCCAGTCGGGGCAATTCCTTTAAGTCGCGTACAAGTAGCAATTTGGTGACAAAATGTACGCGCTCCGACTGATTCTGCTGAATATTTATCCCTGTAATTTGTTTTTGCTGATAGCCCCCATAATTTCAGAGAGCGAACTCCGAATTTCCTTTCGCAACGCCTTAGCTTGATCTCGAATCCCTTCAGTATTTTTTTCCATGTCAGTTAGATAAGTATTAATTTGAGTAATATGTTTTAAGGATGACTCAATTTGCTGCACAATCCCCTCTATAGCAGCACCATCTATCTGCGAATTGAAAGTTTGCTGACTTGCAAGTTGTTGCCGGAGTATCAAGAATTGGAGAGCTATATTCATCATGTCATGATGAGTTGCAACCCAAGATCCATATTGACATTCTCCCTGCCCAAATTCACCAACATCTTTTCCCAGCCCTCTCAGACTGTGGCTCAGAAATATGGCAGAATTAGCTTCGTATCTAGCCATCGCAGATTCTAAATGCCGAGATATTTTTGTGCGACCCCAGCGTTGGGATTCACGATTCCTTGCTTCTAGAATTATAGTGAGGTCTATGCCAACAACTGAGTTGGAAGTAAGTTTTATTAAAATGTCGCCTGGGCGATTCTCATCACCAACATAAGAAATTTCTGCCCCACAAGTCTTTGACCATTTTTGTAATTCTGCTAGGA
The DNA here is from genome assembly GCF_050875635.1 of Tolypothrix sp. VBCCA 56010. NCBI lineage: Bacteria > Bacillati > Cyanobacteriota > Cyanophyceae > Nostocales > Tolypothrichaceae > Tolypothrix > Tolypothrix sp. VBCCA 56010. Next base: position 11,278 of record NZ_JBPAOH010000093.1, on the reverse strand, counting down.
CTAATTCTTCATAGGTCGCGCCTTTAGCAATAGTTTGTTCTAGTACAGACTCCACCAACTCTTGTTCCCTAATTTGTTGAGCTAGTTTATCTACTTCGCTAGCTAGGGGCTTAACTGCCTCCTCAACAACGGACTTCACGGATTTAGCTAAAACACCGCTTTCAATAGTTGCATTTTTGAGAGCTTCTAGAAAAACACCTTGTACAGAGTCTAGACGATTAGGATCTAATAAATTCTGAATTTTATTTATGACTCCCCCAAGGGTTGATGTATCCTTTGAGATATCAATTTCCGAAATAAATAAATTTCTGACTGCCTCTAATTGTTCGGCGATGACTGCTCTAGTCAGATGAATCTGCGTTTGCATCGGAGCCAAAAGCTGTCCATTCTCAGTGCCAATTTTGCTAGCTAAATTTTTCTCTAATGAAGAAGGAATTAATGCTACTGCTTTTTCTAGTTCTGCAAGCAAATAGTCAAACTCTCGTTTGACGAATTCGACATCATCATTTTGATGAACGCGCTGAAGGCAGAAGAAACCAATCTCAAATGCGTTAATGCAAGCAGCTTTCCGCTCGGACTCTGGAATTTGTTGAAGGAAATCAACTGCATCAAAAAGGCTAATTTCTAAATTTTGGATAATGATAGAATCGTCTAAAACTTCTATTTGGGGTGGAATTTTTGACATTGTTGCTCCTGACTTTAATACAATAAATGTTGTTGCTAACGCTCAAGTACGTTCCCTGGCTTTATTTCCCGCAGAATTACTGTCCTGTGCTGTGCTGCTGTGGAAAATGTGTTTTTTATGATCAAGAAGCAGCTGTGCTATCAAGCATTGATTAGTCATCAAAACTTAATGGCTTACCATTGAAGTGCTGGTAAATCTTCTCTGGGTGAAACCAATCGGGCAAAGTTTTTTCAACATCATCAAGGTTATTTCCTTGTTCATCTACTAGCCCATAGCGCACAACAACTCTTTTCAAAGGTGTTTCACCATTAGCCGAAAATTTCTCAAGCAATACAGTACCCGATTTTCTAGCGCTTGCTGTACCGTCTGGGAATGATTCATTGGTGGCATTATGAGTTATGCCAAGTAAATATTCTTTAGCTTTGCGGGTATCAGTTAGGCTCATCTTGAAAAAGGCGATCGCACTTTCACCACACAGCGATTTTAAATTGGTGAATTCATCACAGATTACTTGCTGTTTAGTCGTTGGCTTTTGCTTAATCCGGATCAACCACCTTTGGCAGCAATCCTCAAAAGCTGTGCTAATTTCATCCGATGATTCTGCCAAGCTTGCAGGGTCTAACAACTTCCATACCTCCGCATTATCTCCAGTGGCGTGTCTATCAATTAGTTGATGAATTGGTGCGTCAAGGCAATACTTTCTAATTAATGCAATAGCTGTGGCGGTGTAAGTTTTACCAGAACCTTGGTTGCCAATAAGCCATAGTGGTTTAAGTGAATTAATTATTTTCCATAAATACCCATCTTCATGGTTTTTAAGCGCTTGTATCAGGTCGTTGGCGCGTCGTTGATCGACAGATTGATTACAGTCGTCCGGTGCAATTGCGTCCTTAACTTTACCCTCTGTTTTGGCTCGTTCCTTGTCAGCTTTCGCCTTAGCAAGAAGGTTTTCTGCTATAGTCTTGTCTTGAGCCGAGTGGCTGACAGCACGGGCTTTTATAAAGTCCTCAAACTGAATCCGTAATGACGCATTTTCGTTTTCTTCATCGGTTAGTCCCAGTGTTTTGCGTTCCTCCATATCTAATGCTGTTAATCCATCCTTGAGGCGTTCAGTATTTAACTGAGTTGAGTGTTGCTTCACCTCCCGACGATGCGCGTCAATCAGCCAAACGTTGTAACCATGCGTTTTTTCAGCCTCGCTATATTCATAATCTTTGCGTTTAAGTCGTTGCGATCTAACAATGAGACAACCCGCTACACCCCAAAGCCCGATAACGGCGATGGCGTTAGCTGTTAGCTGTGAGGGATTGTCGGTGGGCAAGTCACGCACCCACTGAATCGCATTACCTTTATATGGAATAACACTGTCGTATCCCCCATAGCGCCGCCATGCTTCGGTTAGGACGTAGCGCGGATGATTGCAATAAGTCCTATCAAGGTAAAGCTGTCCTTTTTGAGTTTTTGACACTGGGCAGAATTCGATCTGTGTAAGGTCGTAAGCCTGCCTGGTTTGAGTTGCGGCAAAGCCTGCGATCGCGGACACACCGAAAAAACCTGCGGCAATTAACTCAATAATATTGCGTTTCAATCTCTCCCTCCTTTAAAAATAATCCCCAGAGCGCACACTAATAGAAAAGAAACAACCCCAATACTTAACCAAGGGTCTAACTGCGGATGCTGCCTTTCGATAGTTTGAATATCTTGGCTAATTTGCGCTGCCGACTCCCTGGTTAACGTCTCAAAATATTGATAGTCTTTAGTCGCCAGCCAGGTTACAGTCCCAGCAGTCACTAACCCAGCCGCACTCTTGAAAATGTTCTGCATATTATCCACTTCTAATCCATCGCTGGTGTAATTAACTCGAAACCCTGTCAGCCCCGCAAGAGAACCAACACTAGATACGGAAAAGCACAGCGAAACCGCAAGCCAATAATTAACGCCGCCGCCAGTAACTAATAAAAACTTAGCTAGAAAAAATCCCGTAGAATTTAACGACCAGCCAACAAAAAATCTAGATAACTTTTCGGTTGTATCAATAATATCTTTGCGCTGTTTTTTACGTGATTCTAAGTGTTCTAATAAGTCTTTGGGCAATGGCGTATCTGATGCAATTTCGCTTAGTACTTCCTCTTGACCGTCGTCAATTTCGTATGTCATAGTAATATTCGATTATTGATTCAAAGCCCGGAGCGCGACCGCTCAAAGTTTGCGCTCCGGGCTTTAACTTTTAGAAACCTAGCAGTGTGTCCTTAATCTTTTGAATTATGGATCGCCCTGCATATTGTTTTTTAGGTTTGAATTCATCAACAGCGTTATCGCCTGTTTCTAGATAATATTTACCTAGCTCTCTGTCGTGTTGCAAGTCAATAGTTCGCTGCCTGATATCTGTTTGCAACTCTGCCTGTAACATCTTATAGTCACCATCAACTTGCATCATGTGGTTCTCCACCCATGCTTTTAGTTTTAGATGGTCTGTTGCTTGTTGATGGCGCAGCGCTTCAAAGTCCAAAGCTTTTGTGAAATCAATTTTCATCTCCTCAAGTACATTAGCTAAATGAGTATTGGCTAAAGTTGCGGACTGCACCGCTCTTTCAATCTTCTCGCCACTAACGCCAGCTTGTTTGTATATATCGCTGAGAACCTGATTCAAGTCTTCAGTTCCCTTAATCGCATTCAGCATTTGGTCTTTAACTTGTGGGGCAAACTCACTTATTCTTGCCCCGTCGTTACCCATTTGTCCTATTAATTTTAGTGCTGACTTATCACCCGATAATGCTCTTACCACCAGGTTAGTAGATACATTGAATTTACCCTTAAGTTGGTTTTCTAAATTTCGGGATTTGGAAGTTACGAGATTTTTTAGCTTTATTGAATTTTTTGCAGCCATACTTCTTATCCTCAGTTAAAATTACGTTGCAGTGATATTCCATTCGCCTGACATACTGCTCAGTTCTCTCCCTCCTTTTTAGATATTGCTGGTAGCTGGACTGTTGGTTAATTGGCAAATACACCCAGTAATGCAGAGGTAAAATTACCCCTGCGAACGCGCCCAAACTAAACACAATTCTTGACAGATAACTTATCCTTGCCCAACGAATAAGAAAACACTGAGCAAGTGTTAATTCGGTGGTATTAACCCGCTTTGAGTCTTGAGAGGATGCCTGAGAGTTGGCTTTTAGTTTGGGTTCGGCTTTCCTCCAGCGCCGCGCTGATACCCGTTAATCCCTGAGCAAGTTTGTCTCTACTTTGTTCGTGGCGGTTAACCACTCTCTCTTGTACCTTGGTAAGCGTTCGGTCAATCAAAGCATCGACCTGATTAGCAGAGTAGTCCGCATAACTCAATAACGCCGCCTCAACCTGTTCCAAGACTTCATCGAAGGTTGAGGCAGAACTATCAACGCTGTTTGCAATATCAAAGACTTGTTTCTCGGTCAACACCATCTTCAACTCTGTTGCCTTAGTTGCAACCATCTCGCCTACCTGAGATTGTGGAATGGCGGCAAGTCCTGACTCCTCAATAACTTCCTCATCTAGTGGTGGCTGTGTCTCTAGTTCTGGTAGCGTTACGGGAACTGCTAGTTTAGTTGATTGCTTTTCAATTAGGTAATTGACAGCCTGAGTTAGTTGCTCAGATGTCGGATTATCAAGGTCGTCGCACTCGGCAGCGTAAGCAGCTTCGGTAAATTCCTCCTTTGTGAATCCCTGATAGCCTTGCTTATACAAACGAGTGCGAACGTTATTAGTAAACTTGTTAGACATAGTTTGCTCCTTATGCTACTAATTTGTTGTCTTCTGGATTGGCAGATTTCATGGGTTGCGATCGCTTGGCAATAGCCCAATTAGTAGCTACAAAAGCAACCAATGCCAAATCTTTGCTACGACGGTATTCATCAGCTTGGTATTTAATGCCGGCTCTCTCAAACCAGTAATAGCGAGTAGAGCGTGGCACGTCTTGCAAATCAATCTTTAAGTGTTCCGCCAACAACATTAGGAACTGCTTGCAGGTGTACTCAATATTTTCTCCATTGTAAAAGTGCTTAAACGTTGCCCATCGCTCGTTAAAGTCTGGATTGTTGAAAGAAAAAGCTCCATATCGTCTCTTTAAAGAAGCAAAACTTTCAACAATCAATAAAGCGCTAGAACCTTCAACCTCAAAGCCAAAATATCGCTTTAAATTTCCAACGACTCTGTACCAAGTTACGTCAGCAATTGACTTGCCAATGATGCGTTCATAAGCCTCTTTCAATTGTCGATACTTACTTAAATATTCTTTTGTTGCCACTTTCACCTCGTATTCTTACTAAAGTGTGTGATTAATTTACATGCCTTCCGTAAATCTAAAGAATCGGGCTATGTAGTATTTATGGATTTGGGAATTCGACCTATCCATTCTTATGGACACTATCAAATACCTTAGATTTTGAGCTTTGGACAAAATAAAAATTTGTCTGTTCGTCGGCTATACCCTGGTCGCAGTAAAGCGATACCCTTAACGGGGGTCTTTGGACAGAGCAAAATACCACCCCGTTTTAGCTACCCCTTGGAAGAAATCCAGCCTTGGAAAGGATGCGCGATCGCTTTTTCGTGCAGTTGCAGATGTTACCCACTTCTACACTCCATCTTGTATCCGGGCACAGGCTATCAAAGCGTCGGTCAACGGCTTAACAGCACGCATGTAATTCTCTACTTCATTACCGTCTTCCGCACTTTCCACTGCATCGAATAATTCCGAAATTGCCTGTTGGATTGCATTCAATAAAATCTCTTGTTTAGATGGTTGATAAATTGTTAAGTCTCGAACTTCTTGGGTTGCGAAATTCATAGATAATACCTCACTCAGTTAATAACAACCGCATAACCGTATCTCCCGATGTTGGATAATTGGTTGTTGGAAACCGAGGGGTTTCTGCCCGTCCAGTTACCCCGCAGACTCACCTGCCAGGGTCTAACTTGTCAGCTATTAAGTTTTCATGGTTCAGACACGCGCCATTAGAACGACCGCATACATAAAGCGATCGCACAACAGATATTGCGTTGAACAAATGGTTTTGTCAGGAGTATTGACGTATTCAATTCCCCGATACTAGGATAGTAAAGGCAAGTACAGTTAAGTGTCAACCCCTATGCAAGTAATTATTTTTGGGTGAAAATTGCTAGCAAGGGATAGCACTTATATGTACTTGCTAATAATGCCGAGTAAAAAGCCAAAAGTAATGATTTATTTAGACCCAGACAAATTGGAGGTTTTGAAAAAGTGGGCAGAGTCAGAACATCGCTCTGTTAATAACTTGATAACGATGTTGCTCGATAAAGCAATAGAGTCCAAACAGGAGAATAAGGAAACAACATGACCAACGCAGGACAACCACCAACCATTGAAGAACGCTTAAGCCGCCTAGAAAACATCTTTGCCAACATTGGTGAAACAGTAGTTGCACAAAGCGACACTATTGATGTTGTCGTGGCGAACATCAATCAATTAACCGAGAACGTCAACAGACTAAATAATAGTGTCGATAATCTGACTATTGCTGTTAATCGTTCAACTGCAAATATTGAAATTTTAACAGCCCAAGCCGCAGAAGACAGACAGCAAGCAGCCGTTGATCGGCAAGAGTTCAGATCTGAGATTAGGCGGATTTGGGAATATTTACTACAGCAGGGTGGCAATGGGAATACCCCACCGAGTAATTAAATTAGGAGGATTTATGATCCAAGGCAAGTTAGAAATCACTATTAAAATTACCGAACTGCCTACCGCCACCGCAGTCGAAAATGGTTGGCAACATTTCCAGATTGATTGCGATGGGCGAATTATCAGCATCACTGTTAAGCCCAAAGTTTGGAAAAAACTTACCGATGCCCAAGCAAACTTTCCAGAATGGGTTGGCGCGATCGCAGGCAAGATGGGTGAGGCAACTGAAAATGGATTTGTGTTGCTGGAGCCGAATATTCAGGTGTTCGAGAAAAAGCCAAAAGCAGATAAAGTTGCTGCAACTTGATAGTGCATTTTTCCCGCAAGCGGGAAAAGTTCTATTAGAAAGCCCAATAACTACCAGTTAGAAGGAGAGTAAAAGGATGAATATTTTTTCAAATCAAGTATGCGTGTTTTGGAAGTATTCAAATAGACTGAATAAAATTCAGCGTCCAAATTAGCTATTTTCTATAAAATTAGCTATTTTTACTTAGTTTGTCGGCAGCAGAATGAAGTACTGTAGTACTAAGCCAACATATTAACCTCATGGTTGAAAATCAAGAGTTAAGAAAGCACATGGTTTCAGTCCGAATGACAGATAACGAATTTCAGATAATAACAGACTTGTCCTACAATCTGAGAAAACCTCGCGCCACTATTATCAGAGAAGCAATCTCTAATTACTTAGCAAAAAATAACAAAACGCTTGCAGATATGCCGCAAGCGTAATGCTATTCTTAAACAGTCCTAGCCGGAGTTAATATTCATTTGGCGTGTTACTTGGAAGGTTCTCTCCAAATGATATTTATGAAGTTGGCTAGCTTAACCTATCCCTTATTTTTCTCAAGTAATTGCCAATGAGGTTTGACCTCATTAACCAATTGTACATCTTCTCAGAAGCACAATCAATTATTTAGAGAGGTTTTGGGGACGTACTAGATTGTCCGACATGTCGGAATACATTTAGTATACAGAACAAATTCTTCGCCAACCGTGAATTTTTTCTAAAAGGTAAAGCTAGCTGACATTCTTACCCACAACTCCGGAGGGCGCACGTAAACACAATGCCCTCAGGAGGCTACTTCCATGTTCTTACCAGAAAATGATTTAAATTTATCAAATCAATTAATCGACGAATTAACCAATATTCCTGAAACCTGGGCATTAACGCCAGTGAAAGGCGATAAGCGCCCTTACCGAAAAGACTGGCAAAAAGAAGCGCCATTAAGCCGAGATACCATCGCCGCCGAAATTAAATCGGCTAGAGCAAAGGGCTACGGTATCCGCACGGGAGAAATATCTGGTGGAATTTTGGCTATCGATGTGGATGGAAATGCAGCCGAGGCACTATTGCAAAAAGTCGCCGACGGAGACTTACCGGACACAGTAATTTTCACATCTGGCAAGCCAGGACGCAGGCAGCTACTTTATCTTGTGCCAGAAGAATACTGGGGGATAATCAAAACTATCAAGCTCAAAACCGGGGTAAAAGGCGATGACGGCAACGAACAGCAACTAGAAATTCGGTGGAATGGGTGTCAATCTGTATTACCACCTTCGGTTCATCCTCAAACCGGTAATTATTATTGGGTGCGGTCGCCTATTGATGTTGAGGTCACACAATGCCCCATGTGGGTAATTGAATTAATGCTCAATTACCAACCACAGCAAAAGGAACCACAAATTCAACAATCTCCACTGAGAGAAAATTATTTTACTTCCCAAGAGCGATGGACAAATATGAATTGGGCTATTTCGTATTTAAATGCGCTTCACCCGTCCCGTGCCGACGACTACGATACTTGGCTGAAAGTAGGAATGGCACTAAAGTCGGTGGATGAGTTTTTGTTAAGTGAATGGGACAACTGGAGCAAACAATCATCCAAATATAAACCAGGCTCGTGCCAACAAAAGTGGGATAGTTTTAAATCGAGTGGAATAAATATTGGTAGCATAGCGCACTGGGCAAAGGAGGATGGCTGGGTAAATCCATTCTCTACTGATTATCAACAAAGACCTATTAATGCAAATGAAAATAGAAGTGTCACCGGTGACAGTGACACTTTTGGTGACACTTCTAATCCTCACAGTACAAGGTTTACAGCTATTGTCACCAGTGTCACCGAAATTTTGGATCTTGGTTTTACCGATTATGAGGAGCAACAATTACTTGAGGACGTTTGGGCAAACTCTGAACTAAGTAAAGGTGCTTTTTGGAAGTTGGTAAGTTCCCAAAAAAACAAAATTGATACTTTACAGCCAGAGGATGAGCTAAAACTTAATAGCCTCATTAACTGGCATAATGCCAAGCTAGATTTTAAAAAAGCATTACCCAGCATGGCAGATGATCTAGAACACGATGCTAAGGTTTTGGGCATCGACCCAATTGTGCTGTGGCAGCCCCTTTTCGCAGCTGTAATGTCTCTAGTGGGGAAAAAAGTAAAATTAGATATGCAATCGCATATGATACCCGCGATTGCCTGGACAATGACTGTGATGGAGTCAGGGGGTGGTAAAACTAGGGCTGATAATGTAATACTCGCACCAATAAGAAAACTTCAATCTAGAGCTAGAAGTAAGTTTTTAGCCGAGATGAAAGAATTTGAAAACCCTTCAAAAAAACTTGAGGAGGGTGAAGAAAGACCGACTAGACCTGTAGAAGAAAAATATCTTTTTGAGGTTGCCACGATTCAGGCAGTAATGCGCCGTGCTTCTGAGCAGCCTGGTAAAAGGGGTCAGCTATGGGCAAGAGATGAGATTGGGGGATTGTTCAAAAGTCTTGGACAGTTTGGAAGTGGCGAAAACGAAGGCAAAGAATGTTTACTGAAGATGTGGGATGGTGATGGTGTGCAGGTTGACCGCGTACACCAGGAAGATTCCTATGTCATAGATCAAACTGCAATTTCTGTAAATGGTGGGATGCAACCGGGAATTTATAGAGATATTTTCAAAGATCCCAATGATTCACAAGGACTAACAGCACGGATGCTGATTGCAAATCCAAAGCCATTAAAGCCCAAACGGGTTAAAGGCTATTGTGATCTAAGTGATAAGCTTCCAACTTTATATGACTGGTTGATAAATCTCCCAGAGACTGTAATCAAGCCATCAAGAGCCGCAGATAGGTACTACGATAATCTTTATAATCAAATAGGAGAACAGGCGTTTGAGACTTCCCAGCCAGCCATTAGAGCGTGGATGTACAAGCTTCCTGCCAATTTACTAAGAATCGCATTAGCTCTACATTTCATTGAGTGTTACCACGACCGAAACCGCGACTTTGAGGAACTCCAAAAAGACACGCTTCAAAGGGCTGTTTTGTTTGCTCAATATTATCGCAGTGCCTTCCACATTATCCAGGAAACTACCACCGACAATGATGATATAAGCTCAATCCTATTAAAAATTTGGGATGCAGCTGCATCCAAGCACCCGGATGGAATTACTACCAGGGATGCTTACAGAAATATTAAAGCGATTCAATACCGCGCTAAGGATATGGGGCGTGATGTCTCCGCATATACAGCCGAACTATTTGGAATGCTCGAAGCCAAGGGCAGGGGCAAGGTCGCCAAAAATGGGCGTACTATCAAATTTATCGCTTTGATTGGGGATAAAACTGACCCTGATATAGATCCACAACCGCCACAACCAGATGACCCTCTCTCTGACTGCAAATCAGAAAATACTGATATTGGTGACACAGTGACAGTTCCCGGAACCCCTACTGTGGATGAGTTAGAAGTGTCACCAGAAGACCAAGTGTCACCGGTGACACTTGAAAATTCTGCCCCGTTAACCGACGATACATCGACAGATGAAGTACCTGCTTTTGAGGAGCCATCAAATATACAAAGTGAAAATCAGGAAGTGGTAATTCCTGAAGCTGAACTGAAAAATTTAATTGCGCTTATCCTCCACTGCAAAAATTGGGTAGAGTTTGCGGAACTACCGGAAATGAACCAGGAAAAAATAATAACCGTTGTTGAAAAAGCACCCCAACGACAGATTAGTTATTTATGTCGTTTACTGAGTGTTCATCTGCTGGGAACTAACAATTTTAACGATCTAACTTGGCTTCCTGAAAAATTAGTTATGCCGACTTTATCCAAAATTGTTTTCACAGTGACTCGCCGGAAACTTGGTACTCAAGAAATTGAAGTAATTCGTGAATGTAAAATGATAGGCACAAAAAGTCAAAGTCAAACATTCTGGACTTTCTCAGCACCAGGTACTCCTATGATGCCGATTAATGGCGATGATGATTTTACAGTCGAATCGTTGATTAGCGATTCTCCCGCTTGGGGGTAAAATTCCCATCTCCCAGAGGAGACGCTCCGCGAACGGAGGGGAATAATTGAAATTTTTGAGTGCGGTTAATAATGCAGATCGCACTCGAAATTTTTCCCGCGAGCGGGAAATAGTTGGATCTCGCCCTAAATGATTTAAAAAGTGTTGGAGATTTATCGGAAGATTTTAAGACTTATTCAAAGTCTGAAAGCGTACAACCCCAATGTGTGGCTATTTTGGGGCTGTCAACTTCTAAACCGATTGATAATGCTTATCTTCCAGGGCGTGAATCTACGTGGCTCGTATCGGCTGAGTAATACCATTTCTCCCTAGAGGAACTTTCACCAACGTAGCAGACCGGCTCCTGTCCACCTGGTTTTACATAAGCCGACCTCTTCCCACAAGTACTATTATCTCTGGCTCGGTCGTAGGGGCATGGACAGCCCTGCCCTTGGCGCGGTTCACGAATCTTAGTCGGCTCGGCATCCAGATATGAAGTCTACCAATAGAATTGCTTTACCAATTCTATTGGTAGACGTTTGCGGTCAACAACAATGTTTATGCTGTTAAGAATAAGTTATACAAACAAATATTTGCAATCATGAAAA
>NZ_JBPAOH010000092.1:0-31161 GCF_050875635.1 Tolypothrix sp. VBCCA 56010 | reverse complement strand
TCACAAGTAGAACACTTGTTAATAGGCGGTAGGTGGAAGTGCAGTAATGTATGCAGCCGAGCCGTGCTAATAGACCGAGGGCTTGACCTCTAGACAATTGGTTAATTCGCTTCACACAGCAGTCTCAAGGGTTTTGTCAATTGGGCAATCGGCATTGAAACAAATAATCAAACACGTTTGCCCGATTCCCAATTCCCCATACCCGAAAACCACAGGTTTTCCTGGTGTTAATTGCGCGGTGGAACCACACTGACCCCATCCCGAACTCAGAGGTGAAACGCCGCAGCGGCGACGATAGTCTAGGGGTAGCCCTACGCCAAAATAGCTCGATGCCAGGATTTATATTTCAATAAAACCAAAATAACCAAAAGCCTCTCTGATGAAATTCAGAGGGGCTTTTTATTTTTGCTATATTATTAGTGGTATTGTTAGCTAGTTTAAGTGCAATCTAATCAGCAGCGTTCTAAAGTAATTATAGACATCCTCTATTATCTGGTAACTGCTTCGCTATCTCCGATTTTATTTTTAAAATCCACAATTCTTTTATACATAGTCGTGTTATACGCAATCAAACATGGGACTATAAATAAGTTTAATAGCTGTCCCAAAAATGATATTAGAACATCATCACTCCAAGTCATCCTATTTATTTTATTTGTTGCACCACCCAGCATCAGTAAGTTCAAAAAAATCATTTTTCTATAACCTTTAACAATCTGCCAACTTCGTTTAAAAGATTGTATTACAGAACATTTTTCAATGATGATTGTTTGCAGGTAAAAGATTAAGGAAAATCCTAGATACATTCCTGGTATGATAAAAAGTATTATTCCTATAACCACAATAATCCAATATAGTATTGTTGCTCCTAAAAACTGAGGAAATTTGTTAATAGATTCATTTATTGCTTCAGAAATAGTTGTACTTTTATTCTTTAGTTTTTGATAGCTGTAGTAAGCTATTGCTCCTTGCCCGCACAACCAGGCAAAAACATATGCTAAAAATAAAAATATTGCTGTCAAAGCATCACCGGAATTTTTAAACTCTGAATTATTCGTAGATTTTCCTGTAAAGCTTAACATAACAATTAATATAAACTGAGGTACAAACATACTTACTAACGCTAAATAATTAGGTATTGTAAAAATACCTTTAAATTATGTATTTATATCTTTCGGATTTAAAGATAGTGTTGCTTCTTTGGTAGTTTTTTTGTCGGTTGATGTACGATTTGGAAAATTTGTTGATTGTTTTTGAGATGGAGGTGGAGGTGGGGGTAGGGGTGGCTCTGCAACTGATCTTGATGCAGAAGCATGTTGCTTGCGATAATAAGCTCTTAATATTTCATATGCTTGATTTATTCTTTTTAATCTTTCTTGTGCTTTTTGCTGGAGTTTAGGATTGTGAGTAAATCTATCTGGATGCCATACAATAGCTAGTTCTTTATATGCCAGCTTTACCTGTTCCCAAGATGCTTCCGGCTCCAATTCAAGTATTTGATAACATATATTAATTTGATTAATATTAAAACCTTGCTCCTTATAACTCATAGATATTTGTTACCTTTTAAAAGTAAAATTATTTGTATTGTATATTTAATATAATTTTTATAAATAAAAAGAGAGAAGGGTAATTTTACTGAGAAAAAATAATTTATTATTAGTAATTTAGATGAATTGCTTAGGTGAAAATAGACCCCAGTTAGATTAAGGTAGTAAATTCAACCATAAATTGTGAAAAGTGCGAGTTTTTACCGTTGAGATTATTAGGATAGCTATTGCACCGATGAATAAGGCTCAACTGTCTTGATTGAGTTAAGACGTGTAGATGTAAAGCGATCGCCTTTTTCACTGACTGTAAACTTAAAAAAACTGCCGCCCCTGTTAAGAGGTAGATTTGGGAAGTGGGTTTAAGGGCTATCGCACCTTAACCATATAATAAAGCGATCGCCCTATCTCAACTTTGTCAAGTAAAAGGGCTGTTGTTACTGGCGCTAAGATAATAGAATTACCCACGGCGTTGACCCTGATACAATTTAGGCAAGTCGAATTATTCCTGTGGTTGCTTGGAACTCGCTGACTCGATTGTGAATCAAATCACACAAGCTTTTTTTTTATGGAAGAACGCTACTCAACAATTTCCGGCGCAAATTATCTAACGCGGTACACGCGCTGACGTGACGAATCAAAGACCGACCTCGCACTGCACCAAATCGATATTCAAAACTTTCCACTTCGCCATTTGCTCTGGCTAAACCGATATAAACTAAACCCACCGGCTTTGTATCAGTTCCCCCACCAGGTCCTGCGACACCAGTGATACTTAGTCCCCAAGTGGTTGCGAGACGCGATCGCACTCCAATTGCCATTTGTTCTGCTACAGTAGCGCTTACTGCCCCAAATTTCGCTAAGTCTTCCGGGTTCACCCCCAGCAATCCAACTTTCACCGAGTTGTCGTAAGAAATTACCCCACCCCAGAAGTATTCAGAACTACCAGAAATTTCCGTCAACATCTGCCCCAACCCCCCACCTGTGCAGGATTCTGCTACTGAAAGCGTTGACCCAGCCGATCGCAACAACTCACCCCCCACTGAGGCAAGAGTGTCATCATCAGCACCATAATAATCTAACCCCGCAATGTCTTTGAGTTGTTTCTCAACAGGTGAAATCAATTCCTGCGCTGCCGCTTGTGAAGCAGCTTTTGCAGAAACTCGCAAGCGTACTTCCCCCTTTGCTGCATAAGGCGCTACCGTTGGGTTAGGCAAATTCAAATAAGATGACACCTTTTCTGCTAAAGCAGATTCAGCAATACCCCAAAACTTTAACATCCGGCTGTAAATAATTTCCTTTCCCCAACCTTGGCTTTTAAGGAATGGTACTGTGGTTTCTTGCCACATTCTATACATTTCACTTGGCACACCTGGAAAAGTGAAAATTGTTAATTCTGGACGGGGTTGCCAAATTATACCGGGTGCTGTGCCAGTGGGGTTAGGTAAAATTTCTGCACCTTGAGGAATTAAAGCTTGCTTGCGGTTGCTGGGAGTCATTAGGCGATCGCGCAAAGCATATTTACGAGTAATATCTTCAATAATGTCAGCGCGTTCTACTAAAGGTACACCAAAAAAATCAGCGATCGCCTCGCATGTCAGATCATCGGGTGTCGGACCAAGACCACCAGTAAAAATAAGAATTTGCGCTCTGGAAATAGCAATTTCTATAACTTGTTTCAGCCGTTCTGGATTATCTCCCACCACCGTTTGATAGTAGTGAGGAATTCCTAACTGTGCTAATTGTTGCGCCAAAAATTGAGCATTGCTGTTAAGGATATCTCCTAACAACAATTCGGTACCAACACAAATAATTTCTGCACTCATCAAAATGGGGAATTGTTAGTTGTTAGTTGTTGGTTGTTGGTTGTTAGTTGTTAGTTGTTGGTTGTTGGTTGATAGTTGTTGGTTGATAGTTGTTTACCACTATCCACGCTCCCACTATCCACGCTCCCACTATCCACGCTCCCACTATCCACGCTCCCACCATCCACTATCCACGCTCCCAATCCTTTATGATTGTCGAGCGTGTTTCCAAACTCGCCAGCTGATCAAGCTTACCAAAGAGGTGGTAGCACAGGCGTAAGCGATGCCACTGGGTATGCCAGCAATCGCTAATGCCAAACTTCCCACCCATAGAGTTAAAGAGTAAATGAATAAAACTGTCAATCTGTGGGATAAACCAGCCTGTAGCAATCGGTGATGCAGATGGCGTTTATCTGCACTAAAAGGCGATTTGCCGTGGCGCAGTCGCACCAAAATCACGGCGGACATATCAACAATCGGCACTGCCAAAATTAGATAAGGCAGTAACACGGCGGTGAAAGCAGGGATTTTCACCAAACCAATTACACCGACAGATGCCAGGGTGAATCCCATAAAATAAGCCCCGCCATCTCCCATAAATATTTGTGCGGGGTTGAAATTATAGCGGAGAAATCCTAGTGAAGCCCCGGCTAAAGCTGCTGCAATCAAAGCGGCTGCTGGTTGCCGCATAAACAACGCCACTACCAACATGACTACAGCGGCAATTCCCGATACCCCGGCAGCTAATCCATCTAAACCGTCAATCCAGTTTATGGCATTTACCATTCCCACCAACCAAATAATGGTGATAGGTAAACTCAGCCATTCCAGGTGAACTATTCCGACTGTGGGAATGCTAACAAAATCTATGCTTACACCTGCTTTCCAGGCACCAGCGGCAACGATAACTTGCATGACTAAGCGAGTCAGGGGAGATAAGTTTAACAAATCATCTGCTAAACCAATCAGAAAAAAGCCAACACCGCCTAAAGTCACTCCCCAGATTTGCCATTCTTTTTCCGGAGGCAGAATTCCAAATCCACCCAACCACCAAACAATTAGTAGAGAAATTATAGTACCCGCGAAGATAGAAACTCCTCCCAGGCGCACCATCGGGCGTTGATGAACTTTTCGACCACCAGGTTGGTCTACACGTCCACTTTTTATGCCTATGTTTCTGACATCAGGCGTAGTCCAGAGAACGACTACGGCAGCCACAAGGAAGGCAATCAGATGATAAATCTGAGGAGGCATTTGTATCTTTAATAAGTAGTTTGACTAGACAAAAATCACTCTTCGGGATATGTCTTCCTATATCTACTACATTTGGGTCATTAATCAGCATGAGAATTTTAAATTGGGAATTGGGTAATTGAAGAGGGAAAAAGGGGAGGCAGTGCGTTGCAAAGGACAGTCGCACAGGAAGGGTTTCCCGCGCCACATGCGCGGCTGTCGGCAGAGCCGCGATAGCGCAGTGGCTTGACTTGAGCGAACTGTCCGTTGGGGTACCAAGCGTTGTAGCACCTGCTTATGATTGGGCAAAGGGGAAAGGGGAAGAAAAATATAGTACACGTATTCAAAGAACTCTTTATTTCCATACCTTTTCCCTTTTCCCTTTACCCTTTTCCCCTCCTCAAATTGCCCTATGCTAAAGCTGGTACGGGAATTTCTAAGTGAGGATACAAGGGGAAGCGATCGCATAACGTAGCAACTCGTCGCTGACAATCAGCAGCAACTGTCTCTGACTCAAAAGAAAGCAGGCGATCGGCAATAATATTCCCAATCTCAGTAAATTCACTTACTCCCATACCCCGCGTTGTCATTGCTGGGGAACCCAATCTCAGACCGCTGGTGACAAATGGTGACTCTGGATCGAAGGGCACTGTATTCTTATTAGTGGTAACATTGACAATACTCAGCAGCTGTTCAGCTTGCTTGCCTGTCATGCCAATAGACCGTAAATCCACTAACATTAAATGATTATCAGTCCCATTTGACACCAACTTGAAGCCCCGATTTATAAGTTGATTTGCTAGGGCGCGAGAATTTGAAATCACTTGAGCCGAATAAGCTTTAAATTCTGGCTTCAAAGCTTCGGCAAAAGCTACTGCCTTACCAGCAATCACATGTTCTAAAGGTCCACCTTGAGAACCTGGGAAAACTGATTTATCCAACTTTTTACCTAATTCTGGGTCACGGGTCAAGATTATACCACTTCTTGGACCGCGTAGAGTTTTATGGGTAGTTGTGGTGACTACATCACAATAAGGGATGGGATTGGGGTGCAGACCGCTAGCAACCAAACCGGCGATGTGGGCAATATCTGCCAGTAAGTATGCACCGACTTCATCAGCAATGCTGCGGAACTTTTCAAAGTCAATTACACGAGGATAAGCCGAATAACCGCAAATTAAAAGCTTAGGACGCTCCCTTAGCGCCTGCTCTCGAATTTGCTCATAATCAAGCTGTTCTGTTTCCTTATTCACGCCGTAGTGGGAAACTTGAAACCACTTACCGGACACATTTACAGGTGAACCGTGGGTGAGATGTCCCCCATGAGACAAATCCATCCCCATAATTTTGTCACCTGGTTGCAGCAGCGTTAGAAACACGGCAAAATTCGCTTGTGCGCCAGAATGGGGTTGGACATTCGCATGAGCAGCACCAAACAACTGTTTAGCACGGTCAATTGCTAATTGCTCGATTTTGTCAACGAACTCACAACCGCCATAATAACGCTTACCAGGTAATCCCTCGGCATATTTATTAGTCAGGACTGAACCTTGAGCCGCAAGTACAGCGGCTGAGGTAAAGTTCTCACTAGCAATCAATTCCAAGTGGTCGCGTTGACGTTGTAGTTCTTGGTTAATCAACTCCGCGATCGCCGGATCGGCAGAGGCAAGAATTTCTGAGTTATTTCTAGTCACTTGAGTTATCCTTAGAGAAAATTTTCCGAACGGTTGATGCACAAAACGCGCCATTCATGCGTCAAAGTGTTTGAAAGAGTGTCATACCATGACAAATTTTGTCCTAACTTACTTATTATTAAATGCAACCTCGATCGATGCGTTAATTATCATAACGTTCTTTACTCATATCGACATGAAACTGCGCTCCCCCTAAAATGTCGGTAACAATAAGGATATACACGAGGGATTAGATGCTAGTAATTTTAATCGAAGATCAAATCCTTGACCCTCACAAGGTTTGCCAATCTTGTTTACTTGCTGACAAAAGCGGTCAACCACGTTGGCGTCAAGGTCAACTGCGTTGCGGACAAGCTATTCGTAAATTTAGCGAACAGCAGCCAGACCAGTACGAGTGCATGATGGGCTTCCGCATCGCCCATATAGAATAAGCGCAGATTCGCTTATAGACCGAGTAACTGCGTTATCCTAGGCTCATAGTGACTATTAAAATTTCACCACAGGAGAACGCACAATGTCTTGGCGTGGGTCTACAACAGTTTCCGATCGCATTTTTGCTTGCTTACCTTATTTGCTGCCTGTAATTGAGGTTTTTAGATTCGGGAGCTCTTTACGGGCACAGTTTCCACCTCTAAAACTGCTGTTTTCGCCCCTTGAGCCATTGAACGACATTTACGACCGTGTCCCTTATGCCGGACTAATTATTTTCTTTGCTTTATTTTTCTTCGTAATCAGAAACGAAAAAATCAGTCACTTTGTTCGTTTTAACACGATGCAGGCAATTCTTTTAGATATTGTGATCTTTTTGTTTGGCATTTTGATCCCGGTTGTTGGGCTAGTTCCGGCTGGTGATTTTGCGATACAAACCCTATCCACTACCATTTTTCTCGGCATCATGGCAGGGGTTGTATATTCTATTGCTCAGTCGCTCCTAGGACGTTACGCAGAAATTCCCGCTATTTCTGATGCAGTTTACATGCAATTGCCACGTTAGAAGTTAACGTTTGGTTACAGTGTTTTCCAAGCGACCAATACCTTCAATTTCCACGCGGACGCGATCGCCTACATGCAATTGACCTACCCCCAATGGCGTACCTGTGAGTACCACATCCCCTGGCTGTAGTGTCATCACTTGACTAATATAAGACACCAAAAAATCTGGAGGAAAGACCATTTGATCGATACAAGCAGATTGTACAGGATTGGCATCTTCATTTAAAAAAGTTTGCAATCTCGCTCCCGGATTTAATTCTCGGACAATCCAAGGACCTAGAGGACAAAAAGTATCAAAACCTTTGGCTCGCGTCCATTGACCATCGCGTTTTTGTAAATCCCGCGCTGTCACATCATTGGCGATCGTGTAACCCCAAATTTTGGAGTGCGCCTCCTCTGGTGTACAGTCAATAGTGCGATCGCCGATCACCAGTGCCAACTCTCCTTCATAGTCTACCCGTTGCGACTGCCGAGGATACTTAATTTCTGTCTCCGAAGCAATGATAGATGTCGGTGGCTTCATAAATATTAATGGCTCACTCGGTACGTCCGTACCCATTTCTGCCGCATGATCTGCATAATTCTTGCCCACCGCGACAATTTTTGAGGGAGAACAAGGAGCCAAGATTTGGTAGCTGTCTGGTTCCAAGTTCAAATCAGTGGGTTGTCCTTGCAGCCAAGGTGGAGCATCCAACACCTGAACATCTAGGGATATTTGTAATAACCCATAGTAAATAATACCTTCTTGATTTTGAACTCGCACATAGCGCTGCGCCATAACTTTTGATGAATATCCTTATTGTCTGTAATTAAATACGATTCTTTGTAGCCACATTCCTAAACTCACAAGCCATAGCTATAAAAAGCCAAATATAAAGTGCTTTATTTAAAAAGCTTAAGATAGGTAAAGCACCCACTCACCCAATAACATGCAGTTTCACAGGTCTTAGATTTGAACTAGGCGAAAAAAGGAGCGTTGCTGATTAAAATAGAAAGCTGGTAAGATTATAATTCCTTGTTGCTTCAGATGTTTATCGGTGTTGGTCAGAGTGCCAAGGCGAACTTTATCCAAATCGACATCTGATATTAGCAGCCTTTTTGTCCATAAGGAGACACATATACCATGAAAACAGTTTACGAAACAATGTACATCCTGCGTCCTGATTTGGGAGAAGAACAGGTAGAGCAAGCAATCAATAAATACCAGAACCTGCTTCGGGAGCAAGGTGCAGACAATATCGAAATTCAAAATCGCGGTAAGCGTCGTCTGGCTTATGAAATCAATCGTAACCGAGACGGCATCTACATCCAAATGAATTACACAGGACCTGGAGCGGCGATCGCTCCGATGGAACGCGCTATGCGTTTAAGCGAAGAAGTAATTCGCTACCTGACTATTAAGCAGAACATCCCTCAAGAAAAACCAGAAGCAGAACCCGTCGCTTCATAATCAAGAATGGGGAATGGGGCATGGGGCATGGGGCATGGGGAATGGGAATTAGAAGAGGGGTTTTGGGTAAAGGGTTTTGGGTAAAGGACAAGAAAGAAGAAATATTTTCCCTTTCCCCCTTCCCCTTTTCCCCTTCCCCCTTCCTCCTGCCCAATGCCCATTGCCCAATGCCCAATTCCCAATTTTCCAATCTTTTTTCACTCTTATAATAAATTTCCTTTTTTTCTTTTTACGGATTTAGCGATCGAATGCTACATTAACAAGTACTTGCCAAGGGTAGTACCACTGCCGTTATACCTAAGGTGTCCAAGATTCTTAACTTTAACCGTAAGCCACTGTGAGCCAAGCTGACACCTCTACCATCCAAACTCTTTCTACGGAAGCATCGCAACTGCGCCAAGAGTTGCTTCTTCGCGATCAATTAGTACAACAGTTATCTCAAGAACTCTTTCGGCTAGTTAAGGGCAATACTAATTTTATGCCCCAACGGTCGGAGACTGAAGCAGATTTGAGTCAGTTGCAAGCATTGCGAGAACAACTCCAAGCCGTTGAGGAGCAAGTGACATTTTACCAAGAGCAGATTACGACTCGTGATGCCGAGATTTATCAATTACGGCAGACAGTACAAGAATTAAGCGATCGCAGTCGGATGTTGGAACAAGTAGTACAAGAATTACCACAAATTTACCGACGTAAGTTTGAGGAACGTATGTCTCCAGTCAGAGAAAAAGTCGCAACCCTACAACGGGAAAATCGCCAACTGCAAGCAGAATTGCAAAGCGTCAGCTATCGTTTAGCACTCAAAACCCGCACCACTAGTCACAGCGGTATTGATTTGCCTAATTTTTCTCGTCCGGTATCCGATCAACCAAACATTTCTACCCCCCAGAATGCCTGAAGTTGTAACGAAAGCAACAAACTGCGGGGCAAAAAATTAGAAGATTCAATTTGACATTATTAAGTTAATCGTGTCAATTTTTTAATCGGTCAGCTTTAACTTTCTAGCTGCATAATTACAAAAAATATGCTAAGATAATTAACTCTGTGGAAGTGGTTGCTGCTTATTCTATAAAAGTAAACAACCATAAAAGACGAGTAAATAGTTAACTTTTCTCTTTTTATACCGCTTAAAGTTGCTCAAGCCTGCTATGTTGTCAATAGTTGAGTTAAGCAGGTATTGATGCAACATCCCCTACCCCAAGGAAGCAGCAAAAATCCTTGGTGTCCACGTCTCGTCCCTTAGAAGATGGGAGAACGAAGGAAAGCTCAAAGCAATCCGGACACCAGGAGGTCAAAGAAGGTTCATCCTCGAAGAAATCGAAGAAGTCGCAGGTATCCCCAGGACAATTAGAACTATTTGTTACGGAAGGGTTTCGACTCATTCCCAATCAGACGATTTGCAGCGACAACTTGAACATTTACGCTCAAGATACCCAGAGGCTGAAGTTATTTCAGAAACTGGAAGCGGACTCAATTTCCGGAGGAAAAAATTCCTCGCAATTTTGGAACGAATCATCGACGGTGATATCCAACGTATTGTCGTTGCCCACCCTGACACAGGTAACATCAGTATTTCTTACAGATAGAAGTAGCGATTGGTTATGGCTAACAAGTAACCATACCCAAAGGTTATTGATATGGCGAGGTGATAGGGCTAGTTGAAGAAGTTATGCTGTGAAAAATTGCTCTATTAAATTTATTCTGTGCATAACTTAAATTACTACCAGCCCTTGCATTTATCAGATGCGATTTGGATTATAAAAAGCGTGAAATTTATCTTAAACGACTGCGATCGTTTATTGCTAACCTGGACGGCAATCTAGGTATAAACAGTCATGTTTATTTAGAGCGTGATTGATAGTGCTTAACTGCGCTTTTCGCCTCATCATTATTCTCTCGCTTGAGATATAATCTCAGGCTGATACCACCAAACTGGTATCCTTGGCAATGGTGAATATATCTTGGTAAGTATCAAAAATTTCAAAAACAGAGTCTAGTTGGGTAAGTTCCAAAATTAACCGCACAGAAGCCGAACAATTGCAAATAACTAAGCGACAACCGCTTTGTCGGGCTATTTTCAATCCTTTTATTAAGGGAACCAAGCCAGAACTATCCATTAAATCCACTTCAGCTAAATCAATAACCCAGAGTTGATCGCGCTGAGGTTTCACAGTAGCCATTTGTTCGCTTAAAGCCTTACCACCTTCTCTGTCTATGCTTCCTTGGGGTTTGAACAAAATCACTTGACATTCTTGTGCGATCATGAATTTTACAGGGTAGTTGGAATTAAAAAAAACAGGAAAACAACATTAATACTACTTTTCTTTCAATCAAAAGGTTACTGGTTTTACCTTATACTAAGGTTCAGACAGCAATGCTTTTAAAAAAGATATTGTCAGTATTGATGCCGTATAATTTGTGTTAACTTTAATTAATATAGGCATAAGCCTTTAGGAAATTCGGTAACATCCGTATCTTTTACGAAATTTTTATATTTTTCGCAGAGATTTATAAAGTTTATATAAATTCTTTGTAATTTCATTTCCGTAAATCTGCGGATATGATATAGAGTCAGAGAACT
Organism: Tolypothrix sp. VBCCA 56010; assembly: GCF_050875635.1. Taxonomy (NCBI): domain Bacteria; kingdom Bacillati; phylum Cyanobacteriota; class Cyanophyceae; order Nostocales; family Tolypothrichaceae; genus Tolypothrix; species Tolypothrix sp. VBCCA 56010. The sequence continues at coordinate 19,858 of NZ_JBPAOH010000092.1, read as the reverse complement.
TATAGAGAAAAATAAATAATAATTATTGAGTATTATCTATGTAACAGGTGGAATTTAATTGACACACCACCGAAAAAAAAGCAAAGATAGATAGTAAAAGTAAAAATTTGTTTCATATGGCGGTGCTGGATGTCTCTTGAGTTTATATCGCTAGAAAACATCCAGGAAGTTGCCCACCAGTATGGTTATTGGGCTGTTTTTTTGGGAATTTTATTAGAAAATTTAGGAATTCCCCTTCCTGGAGAAACCGTGACTTTAGTAGGTGGGTTTCTTGCTGGCAGTAATGAATTGAATTATTGGCTGGTTTTGGGTGATGCGATCGCAGGTGCATTTATTGGCGGTATCTGCGGCTATTGGATTGGTAGATTTGGCGGTTGGTCTTTTTTGTTGCGAGCTGGTAGCATTTTTCGGATTTCCGAACAGCGGCTACTGAATATTAAAGATAAATTTAGTGAAAATGCTGGTAAAGCTGTATTTTTTGGGCGCTTTTTTGCATTACTGCGAATTTTCGCTTCACCACTAGCAGGTATAGCTGAGATGCCCTTCGGCAAATTCTTTTTGTATAACTTAGCAGGAGCAACTACCTGGGCTAGTGCAATGGTGACATTAGCTTTCTTTGCGGGAAAAATTGTTCCCTTAGAACAATTGGTTGCTTGGGCAAGTCAATTTGCTCTAGCCGCGTTGCTAATTCTGGTTGCAGTCATAGTTATACCGCTGTGGCTGGAGGCTCGGCAAGCGAAAGAATTAGGGAGTGGGGAGTAGGGAGTGGGGAGTGGGGACAAGGGGCGACGGGTGTGGGGACAAGGGGAGGACGAGCGCGAGTGCGTATTTTCCACTCGCCACTGCGTTGCGGTGAGTCAAGGCAGCGCGGTGTCGGTTTGGGTCCATTCGTAGTGGCGAACCCGCTCGTGAGGTCACGAACGTTGAAGCATGTGGTGTCCCCGCCCGTGGAACGTGTCCACTGGACTTGGAGAATAATTCTTCTTTCCCCCCTCCCCCCCTCTCCCCATCTCCCCATCTCCCCATTCCCCATTACCCATTCCCCATTACCATATTTGCGTTGTGTGCAGTTAGATTAGCGATCGCTTCTACCAAAATCATCGGCTCAACTGGTTTGGCGAGATAAAGTTGAAAACCAGCTGCCAACGCCCATTTTTCATCTTCATTTCTGCCATAAGCCGTCAAAGTGATCGCTCTTAACATTTCCCCGTTAAGCGTTTCATTTAGCCTGATTTGACGAATCAAATCGTATCCATCGGCATCTGGCATTCCAATATCACTGATGAGTATATCTGGCTTGAGTGTTTCCAAAACTTGCAAAGCTTGATTAACTGAGGAAACTGCTGTTACTTTTGCACCTTCCTCTTCTAAAATCATAGACAGCAACTCTAGCGTATCATCGTCATCATCAACAGCCAGCACTTGCAACCCATCAAGAAGTTGAGTTGCGTTGAATGAGACTTCATCTTTATTAGTTGGTACATTGTTTAATTGAGGTTCAACAGTCGCAAGTGGCAGAAGCACTGTAAAAGTAGTTCCCTGTCCTTTTCCTTTACTTTCTGCTGTGACAGTTCCACCGTGGAGTTCCACCAATTGCCGAACGATCGCTAATCCTAAACCAAGTCCATTGCGAGAGTGGGAAAATTTACTATCTGCTTGGCGAAATCGCTCGAAAATATAGGGGAGAAAGTCCGAGGTAATGCCTTCACCTGTATCGCTGACTGTAATTTGGGCATGGGGGGATGGGGAGGGGGGAGAGGGGGGGACAAGGGGGAGGGGGAGGACAAGGGAGAAATTCCTGTTTGTCCCCACACCCGTCGCCCCTTGTCCCCACACCCGTCGCCCCTTGTCCCCTTATCCCCCTGTCCTCTACTTGCGACAATCGAATTTCTATCGTTCCTTCGGGCGGTGTAAACTTGATGGCGTTAGAAAGTAAGTTCCAGACAATTTGCTGCAAGCGATTTTGATCGCCCATAACTTGCCCGACTGAGCCATTAAGTATAGATATCAGCTTTAGGGATTTGGCTTGAGCCGTCAACTCTACGGTATTGAGTGTATTTTCAATCACATTCGCCAAATCGACGGGTGACTTTTCCAGTTGCATTTGTCCTCGCATTAAGCGAGAGTCGCTTCTAACTCAATTAAAACCTGTTGGGTATGAGTCACCAACCGCTGATTTGAAATCAGCTTCAAGGTATTGCGATAAGATACCACAGTATTGGCAACTAACAACGCCAATGCTAACCCCAGCCCGATTGTAATTTGTTGTGAGTGCGATCGTTTCATAATTGTTGGGGGTTAGTGGGAGCGTTGAAGCGTTGGAGCGTTGTTAGTAGTTGGTAGTTAGTTGTCAAAAAGCACTTCTACTCCCTTCCCGCTCAAAGAATACCTATTTAACGAACCGCGTTCGCCCAGCCGCGTAGGCGTGAAGGAGAAGACACGCTCGTACACGTTCGCCCAGCCGCGTAGGCGTGAAGGAGAAGGAGGAAGGAAAAGAAGATAGGTAATTTTATAGCGGGAAGGGAGTAATCACGCTCCTACTATCCCCTATCCCCTATCCCCTATCCACTAACAACTATCCCCTATCCCCTATCCACTAACAACTATCCAAATTCCACTAACTCTTCCCCCGCTGTGCCCAAATACGTGTTGGTAGTCCCCAAACGTAAATAAAGCCTTCGGCTGCTTTATGATCGAATTGATCTTCAGCTCCGTAGGTTGCCAAATCTGGTGTGTAAAGGGTATTTTCAGAAGTACGCCCAACTATCGTGGCGTTACCTTTAAACAGTTTTACTCGCACAGTTCCGGAAACTCGCTCTTGAGTTTTTTGAATAAACGCATCCAATGCAGCTTTGAGTGGACTGTACCACAAACCGTTGTAAACCATTTGGGTATAAGTTTCTTCAATACCACGCTTGTAGTGGGTAATATCTGCGGTTAAAGTCAGGCTTTCTAAATCTCGGTGTGCTTGAATTAATACTAACATTGCTGGTGATTCGTAGATTTCCCGCGATTTAATGCCTACCAAGCGGTTTTCTATCATATCAATCCGCCCGATACCGTGGTTGCCGGCTGAAGAGTTGAGTTGTTCAATTAGCGCAACTGGGTTTTTAGCTTCTCCGTTGAGGGTGGTAGGAATGCCTTGAGTGAAACCGATTTCAATGTATTCTGGTTCGTTGGGGGTGTCGGCGATCGCTTTCGTCATCTGATAAATTTCTTCTGGTGGTTCAACTGCCGGATCTTCCAGAACACCAGCTTCTATGCTGCGACCGAGCAAATTTTTATCAATACTGTAGGGGGATTTCTTTTTCACTGGTGAGGAAATACCAAAACGTTCGCCATAAGCGATGGTTTCTTCACGACTCATTCCCCATTCCCGCGCTGGTGCTAGTATCTTCAGATTGGGGTTCAGTGCTGCACAGGATACATCAAAGCGTACCTGATCGTTACCTTTACCAGTGCAACCGTGAGCGATCGCATCTGCACCGTATTTTTCTGCGGCTTCTACTAATATCTTAGCAATCAACGGACGCGCAAGCGCAGTTCCCAAAGGATAGCGATTTTCATAAAGAGCGTTTGCTTGAATCGCTCCAAAGGCGTAATCTTTAACAAATCTATCTTTGACATCCGCTACCAGAGATTCACTTGCACCCGATTTTAAAGCTTTTTCTCGAACTGGCTCTAATTCATCGCCCTGACCTAAATCTGCTGCTAGCGCAATCACTTCTTCCACACCCCACTCATGCATCAAGTAGGGAATGCAAACTGAGGTATCTACTCCACCAGAATATGCCAGAACAACCTTTTTAGCGCGACCCATTCAAAACTCCTGATAGCAAAACGAAATAATGAGTCAATATTATCTAACTAATTTGGAATCAAAAATACAATTATTTCATCACATTGAAAATCGCAAAGCTTAGAACCCCGGTTTCGCAGGAGTTACCGGGGTTCGCAGGAGTTACCTGGGTTGTTGTTCGCGAATAAGTAATAGTACTTGGATTTTACTAAAAATAAATCATAAGTATATTTAATTTAGGCATTCTCTTCATCAAAGTTTACCTGTTAATATTCTTACTAAGTATATTTAGAAATAAAGACAGGTAAATTATGCTTCGTTCACGTATTGCATGGCTTATTCCAGTAGCCTTAACATTAGTTGGTTTGGGGTCAAATGTAAAAAGCGCGATCGGCGCTTCTCTACGAGACGCTCCGCGAACGCCGCAGCGCTTCGCTATCGCCCAAACTACTACTAACTTTGATGTAACATACAAAACATTATTTTCGCTTCAACCCAGAACCGACTTAGGTGAGGGTATCTTCAGAGCAACCGTCACAGGTGAGAGTAAAGACGCTCTTTACGGGTTGACTAACTTTGAAAGTAATACATATGGAAAATTAATAGAGTCTACCGAGACTAGCCAAAAGTTTCAATTTAGTGCAGATCCAGCCGCGTTTGGCTTAAAAAACCAAACTATATTAGGAGACGTGTATTTTAACGCTGGCAATAATCCTAATAAAGTGTTTGGAACAGCGAACGACACGGCTACAATTAACTTTGCGAACAACACAGTCATGGGTGGTGGGGAAATAACCCTCACCGGGGGAGCCGGCATATTTGAGAACGCTAGCGGCAAAATAACCTTTATCCAACAAGACAAACTCGATCCTACTGCACCTCCAGGAACTCCTGTTGTAGGTGAGGCAACGTTGAAATTCTTTGTGCAAACTCCTAAGAAAGTTCCGGAACCAACAGCCACTACAACCTTAGTCGGTATAGGTGTAATTGGTACAGGTTTACTGCTGCGCCGGCAACGGAATAAAAATACATTCGGTTAATGTTCGTCACCCTCACCCCCTTTGAAGGTGATGAGCGTTACCCACCGGATTGTAAATAATAAAATTATCGCCTCCACCGTTATCCAGCCTGGGATTTAAATCCCAGGCTTAAAGCCGAAGTCGTCTAAAGACGACTGATAAATGATTTGAGTCTACTTTAGTAGACTTGAGCTATTAGCCTGAGAATTTATTCTCAGGCAGGATAGCAACGAAGCGAGAGTTAAAAATCCACGCATCGAATAAGGAACAGTCTCAGAGCCACTACTGTCCTATCCTGGAGATGGATACATAGTGTTGTGGGTGAGAGTGTGTTTTTTAGCGTTGTTATTCCAACTTACAATCGCCAGCCGATTTTAGAAAAGTGCCTCAAAGCCTTAGAAGTACAGAAACTGAGTGATGCTTTTACTGATTACGAAGTTGTCTTGGTGGATGATGGTTCTACTGATGGCACATTGTCATGGTTGGAAGCAAACCAAAGCGAGTTTCCTCATGTGCGAGTTTTTCAACAAAACCACGCTGGACCTGCTGCTGCTCGCAATTTAGGAGTAGAAAAGGCAAAAGGTGACATAATTATTTTTATTGATAGCGATTTAGTAGTACTTGAGAATTTTCTGCAAGCTCATGAGGCTGCATTGATAGAGGGACGAGAGAAATTAGGAAGCGATCGCTTCTTTACCTACGGTGCAGTAATTAACACTTGCAATTTTGACAACCCCACCGCCGAACCTTATAAAATCACCGATTTTTCCGCTGCATTTTTTGCTACAGGTAATGTTGCCATTCCCAAACATTGGTTAGAAAAATCTGGACTATTTGACACTCGCTTTCAACTCTATGGTTGGGAAGACTTAGAACTAGGCGTAAGACTCAAAGAACTCGGTTTAAAGCTGATTAAATGTCCAGAAGCAGTCGGTTATCATTGGCATCCACCATTTAACTTAGAGCAAATTAAGAGCTTAATTGACAAAGAAATTCAACGCGGACGCATGGGAGTTTTATTTTATCAAAAGCATCCAACCTGGGAAGTGCGAATGATGATTCAAATGACATGGTTGCATCGCTTACTTTGGGGAATTCTCTCACTCAACGGCACACTTAACGAACACACAATGGCGCCCTTTTTGCGCTGGCTAATTAATTTAGGTAAACCTCAATTAGCTTTAGAAATAGCTCGAGTTTTTCTAAATTGGTATAACGTCAAAGGAGTTTATGCAGCTTACGGCGAACTTCAGCACAAAAATGTTGGTAGTTAGTGGATAGTGGATAGTCGGGCATGGGGCATGGGGCATCGGGCATTGGGCATGGGGCATCGGGCATTGGGTATCGAAATACGTCTAGCTTCTTTTTATTCCCATTACCTATTACCCATTACCCATTACCTATTGCCCATTATCCAATGCCCAATGCCCATTACCCAATGCCCAATGCCCACTATCAACTAACACCCAACCTACTTAACAGGAACTTCAATCCAAAACTCAGTGCCATTATCTGGTTTTGTTTTGTATTTAAGTGTACCGCCATGCTTGTCAACCACAATTTGATAGCTGATTGAAAGTCCTAAACCTGTACCCTTTCCGACTGGCTTACTAGTGAAAAACGGGTCAAATATGCGTGCTTGAATTTTTTCCGGAATACCCGCGCCATTATCAGCGATTTTTACCACCACATAATTAGAGCGAGAAATTTCAGTACGAATTCTAATCTTTGGTTTTGGATTTTGTGTTTTTACAACTGATTCTTCCAGAGCATCTATAGCATTGCTCAAGATGTTCATAAATACTTGATTCAGTTGTGATGCATAGCATTCTACCTGGGGAATATTACCATATTCTTTAATAATTTGAATATTAGGATGTTCTGCTGTTGCCTTGAGTCGATGCCGCAAAATTAATATAGTGTTCTCAATTCCTTCATGCAGATCGACAAGTTTCTTTTCAGATTCACCTAACCGAGAAAAGTTGCGTAAAGACAAAACAATTTCTTTAATCCGCTCAGTACCGATTTCCATAGAAGATAAAATATTCGGCAAATCTTCTACTAAAAAGTTCACATCTATTGTTTTCGCTTGACGTTGAATTTCATCATTCGGATTTGGGTAGTGTTGTTGATAAAGAGTTAGCAGATTCAGTAAGTCTTTAACGTAAGTATTAACATAGCTGAGATTACCATAAATAAAATTGACAGGATTATTAATTTCGTGAGCTATACCAGCAACTAAATGACCCAAGCTGGACATTTTTTCACTTTGAATCAGTTGGACTTGAGTTTGCCGCAACTTATTTAAAATCTGGGTTAACCGCTGATTAGTACCGCGTAGATTTTGTTCTACTTGCACTTGCTTACTAATATTGTGCTTTAATTTGGCTATATTAATTTTTAGTTCCAGCTGGCTGATGACTTGACGACTAAGAGCCTGTAAAGCTGCAATCTTTTCTGGGTCGAGTTCTCGCGGTTCGCGGTCAATAGCGCAAAGGGTGCCGATCGCAAAACCATCAGGTGTAATCAGGGGTGCGCCGGCATAAAATCGAATATTGGGATCGGCACTCACCAGCGGATTGCTAGCAAAACGCTCATCTTCTAGCGCATTTGGCACAATCAGCATTTTATCTGGCTGACATATAGCATGAGCGCAAAAAGCCAATTCTCTAGGAGTTTCTGTTACTTCTAAACCAACTTTTGATTTAAACCATTGCCGGCGATCGTCAACTAGACTAACTAAGGCAATCGGAGTGCCGCAAATATACGCTGCCAAAGCAGTCAAATCATCGAATGCTGATTCCGGATCGGTATCAAGAATTTGATATCGTTCTAATGCCTTAAGCCTATCCTGCTCATTTGCAGGCAATGGTGGTTGTTTCATTTACCGACTGGATAGTATTTGAGAAGAAGTCAGAAGTAGAGACGCTCCGGAACCAAAGCGTCTGTACAGTTAGGAGTCAGAATATCTTTACGAATAAGTACGTTCGATTCAATAAAGAATCATTTTTAATTTCATCCGTATTTTTTCTGCTTAAAAATATATATAATGTAATTATAGCTACCTTTTGTCAACCGCAGCTTTGCACAAAATTCAGGCGCTCATTTTAACTTTTGACTTCAAAGTTGGTCATATATCAATCAAAAGATAGTGTTTTTACTTAAAGACTGAGCTTACTTTCATCGCCTGTAAAGAAAAAACAGCACAAACACGTAATTTGAGAGTTTTTATTTGAAAATTGGCAATTTTTTGTGATATGCTAGAAGGGTTGTCTAATCTCGCACATCCGGGAGTTCGGGTGTTTCCAATTAGGGAAATACGCTCGGATGGAGGTTTAACCCGAATAGGAGTTAAAAATATATGCCAGTTGTTTCATTGGCTCAGATGATGGAGTCTGGGGTTCACTTTGGGCATCAGACCCGACGTTGGAACCCGAAAATGTCTCCTTACATTTACACTTCGCGTAATGGAGTACATATCATCGACTTGGTGCAAACAGCCCAGTTGATGGAAGATGCTTATACTTATATGCGATCGCAAGCAGAACAAGGCAAGAAATTCCTCTTTGTTGGCACCAAGCGCCAAGCAGCGGGAATCATTGCTCAAGAAGCGGCTCGCTGTGGTTCGCATTACATCAACCAGCGCTGGTTAGGCGGAATGCTGACTAACTGGACGACAATCAAAACACGGGTAGATCGGCTCAAAGATTTGGAACGCCGCGAAGAAACAGGCGCTTTAGATTTATTGCCCAAAAAAGAAGCCTCAATGCTGCGTCGGGAAATGGCAAAGCTACAGAAATATTTGGGCGGCATTAAATCAATGCGGAAAGTGCCAGATATTGTGGTAATTGTCGATCAAAAGCGCGAGTATAACGCAGTTCAAGAATGCCAAAAACTCTCGATTCCGATTGTGTCCATGTTGGATACAAACTGTGACCCAGATGTAGTAGATGTTCCAATTCCAGCAAATGATGATGCCATCAGGTCTATCAAGCTGATAGTTGGTAAATTGGCAGATGCCATTTACGAAGGTCGTCACGGTCAGTTGGATGCAGAATACGAAGATGAAGATTACGACGGTGGTGAGTATGACGAAGACTACGACGAAAGCGAGTATACTGACTCGGTAATTCCCGACGAAGAGGAAGAAGAATCGTAGGGCGGGGTTTTCCCACCATATGAAGGGCGGATTTTTCCCGCAAGAGCGTAGGGGTTTTCTACCCCTGCGCCGAGTAAGATAGAAATACTGAACACCCGTGAGCGATTACAACTGTAAGTCTTGTAGGAATTGAGGCAACATGGCGGAAATATCTGCAAAAGTCGTCCAAGAATTACGCCAAAAAACCGGTGCAGGCATGATGGACTGCAAAAAGGCGTTGAAAGAAAATGATGGAGATATAGAAAAATCCATCGATTGGTTGCGACAAAAAGGCATCGCTTCGGCGGGTAAAAAAAGCGATCGCATCGCGGCAGAAGGTCTAGTAGACACTTATATTCAACCTGGTGGAAAAGTTGGTGTGCTATTAGAAGTCAACTGTCAAACAGATTTTGTCGCCCGGAACGAGGCTTTTAAAAGTCTTGTGAAGAACTTAGCACAGCAAGCAGCAACCGCCCAAAACGTTGAGTCTTTGCTGGCTCAACCTTACATCGAAGATAAAAGTGTAACAGTCGAAGAATTCATCAAGCAAGCGATCGCCACACTAGGCGAAAATATGCAGGTGCGTCGCTTCGTTAAGTTTACTATTGAAGAAACACAAGGAATTGTAGACAGCTACATTCACACTGGTGGTCGCGTCGGTGTCTTGGTTGAACTGAAGAGTAAAACTGATGCACCCTCCGGTCGAGAAGAGTTTCAAAGCTTGGCACGGAACATCGCCATGCAAGTTGCTGCTTGTCCCAACGTTGAATATGTCAACGTCAACGAAGTCCCCCCAGAAGTTGCTCAAAAAGAAAAAGACATTGAAATGGGACGCGATGACTTGGGTAACAAGCCACAAAACATCAAAGAAAAGATTGTTCAGGGACGAATTGAAAAACGCCTGAAAGAAATGGCTTTGATGGATCAGCCTTACATTCGCGACCAAAGTATTTCTGTCGAAGACTTGGTGAAGCAAGTCAAGGCTAAACTAGGCGAAGACATCGAAGTGCGTCGCTTTGTTCGCTATGTGCTGGGTGAAGGCATTGAAAAGCAAGAAAGCAACTTTGCTGAAGAAGTCGCCGCACAAATGGGCACTAAGTAAATTGGTCATTGGTCATTAGGTAAAGATGAACGACAAATGACTAATGACTTTTTAAAGGGCAGGTCAATCTGGTATGGTTGACCTGTCTTTCTTTTGAGCCTTTATCATAGAGAAATAGTTATTTTATATTTGCTACGCAAGAACATGGCAAATTTACTACAAGCAATAAAAACTGTTGTGGATAATCCTATTTCAGATTTGCTAAGTTATTACAAAGGTAAAAATAGAATTAATGGTATTGGTGATGCTTTAGAGGTTTTTGTTAAAGATATATTTGCAGATAGCCTTCATGAAACTGATGAGAGTATAAAAGTATTAAAATATTCTCAAGTATTTTCGTACCTTGGGAATCAGAATAATCCACCAGATTTAATTCTCAAACAAGGTGATGCCGTTGAAGTAAAAAAAATTGAATCGTTAAATTCTGGAATTCACTTAAATAGTTCTTATCCTAAGTCAAAACTTTTATCTGATAGCCCAATGATTACAAAAGAGTGTCGAAATTCTGATGGAGGAAATTGGGAAGAGAAAGACTTAACTTATGTTATTGGAGTAGTTAGGGATAGTAGGTTAAGGCGGCTGTGGTTTATATCTGGTGACTGTTATGCGGCTGATAGAGAGGTATATGAAAGGATTAGGAAAAAAATCGCAACTGGAATTCGATAAATACAAGATGTTGAATTTTCGGAAACTAAGGAGTTAGGAAGAATCAATAAAATAGATCCTTTAGGGATAACATATTTGAGAATTAGGGGAATGTGGGGAATAGAAAATCCCGTTAATGTTTATGATTACCTTAATATAGATTTTGATATTAATACTAGGTTTCAAATGATTGCTATTATGACAAAAAACAAATATTTATCTTTTTCAGATACAGATATAGCTAATTTAGAAACTATGTCGGAACCTGAGTTTAGTATTAAAGACATAGAAATTCAATCGCCAAATAATCCGGATGATTTAGTTTCTGCTAAAGTTTTAAATTACAAAACCTGATATTAATGTTATAAATAGCAATGGATATTGTGTCTTTGTTCTCTGGATGTGGTGGCTTAGATTTAGGTTTTTCTCAAGCAGGATTTAATGTTATTTGGGCTAATGAATATGACAAGTCTATTTGGGAAACATATGAATTCAACCATCCGAAGACAAAGCTAGATAAAAGAGATATAAAACAGATAAAATCATCAGAAATTCCCGACTGTATCGGTATAATTGGCGGTCCTCCATGCCAAAGTTGGAGTGAGGCTGGTGCTGGGCGTGGAATTAATGATACAAGAGGTCAATTGTTTTACGATTACATTAGAATAATCAGAGATAAACAGCCTCTTTTTTTTCTAGCCGAAAATGTTAGTGGAATTCTTGCACAAAAACATATACAAGCTTTTACAAAAATATTATATCAGTTTAAAGATGCAGGATATGAAGTTACTTACAAATTGTTAAATAGTAAGAACTTCAACGTACCTCAGGATAGAAAAAGAGTAATAATCATTGGATACCGTGAGGATATTGGAAGAGTATTTAAATTTCCCAATGGTAGTAAGAAAATTCTTACTCTTAGAGATGCAATAGATGATTTGAGATTAAAAACGCCAATAAAAGCAGGCATGAAACAAGATGAAAATAGCTGTTCGGTAGCTAATCATGAATATATAGATATGGGATTTTCAAGTATTTATATGTCGAGAAATAGAGTAAGAAGTTGGGATGAACCCTCTTTTACAGTTCAGGCAGGAGGTAGACACGCTCCTATACATCCTCAAGCTAATAAAATGTTATTTATTGCCAAGGATAAATGGATTTTTGATTTTAATTCACCATTGCCATATAGAAGATTATCCATACGAGAATGTGCTAGAATACAAACATTTGCCGATGATTTTATTTGGAAATATAGTAATATTGCTGATGGCTATAAAATGGTTGGCAATGCTGTTCCTGTAAATATGGCAAGAATAATTGCTGAGAAGATATTTGCCGATATTCAAGAGTATAAAGAGTTAGGTTGTTGCAATCTGGATGCAAATTTTGCTGCTTTTTATAATTGAAGAAGAATGGTTTTAAAGCTATGGCGAGAGCGATCGAGCGAATTGAACGGGATATTATAGCAATGGAAGAGGCGATTGAAGCGATCGCAACACAACTTTCTTCTGCTTATACAAATTATCTAACAATCTTGGGGCAAGCTGTGCAACAGCAATTGATTCAGGCAAGTTATTACCTGTGTACCCAAGGACATCCCGACAACTTTTTAAAATTGTCATTGAATCAACGGCAACAATTACAACAAGCCCTCCGCAAGTTAGGTCAACAAGCAGCTCAACAGTTACTCAGTTATATGGAAAGTGACGAGGCAGATGAGGAAGATGAGGGAGATGAGGAGGATGAGGTAGATGAGGAGGATGAGGAAGATGAAGGAGATGAGGAGGATGAGGAGGATGAGGTAGATGAGGTAGATGAGGCAGATGAGGCAGGTGAGGGAGTGTCCTCATTGTCGCCAACTCCTTCGACTTTCCCAACTCCATCTACTTTCCCAACTTCCCCTACCTCCCTTACTTCCCCAACTCCCGTACAGACGTTCCGAGGGAACGTCTCTACCCCAATTCCCCCAATTCCCTTACAGACGTTGCGTCGAAACGTCTCTACCCCAACTCCCCCAGCTTTCCCTGAAGACCCATGTAACCCAGTAGAAGTAGCAAAATGGCAACAGCAATTAGAAGGAGTGACGCAAGAAACGCTGAAAAAACTTTCCCGTGACGCAAATCTTTTATTACAAAAAGCGAGAATATTACCAAATAAATTACCAGAACCGATTTTAGAAGCGGCAGCGGCTGTATCAGAAGCATCTGCGGATGTAACTCCAGCACCGCCTAATCTATTAAACTTGGTAATTGAAATTGAAAATGAACAGAAGCCTGAAGAATCAAGCCTGACACAGATCGTGGCTATTAACATGCGACTTGCGGAAATTGAATTTGCTGACCTCACACTCTCGTCTGCACGCAAGCAGATTCGCAGTATCTTAGTTCAGCTAAACAATTTAGGGCGCGAGTATCAAAAAAAGCACCGAGAGCTATCAGTAGCCGAAGCTGAAGCCGCATGGCGTGCTAGTTGGTTTGAATAAAGTTAGAACTCCTCACTTGTATAACCAATGACTAATGACACACCAGATTGGACACGATTGCAGAAAGCCTTAACAATAGAAGCAGAACAAGGCTTTACAGACATGATGGGCAGACAATACCGCTTTAGTGAGTTTCTCACCCTAACTTTTGGGAAATTCCCCGGTGTGCTGCCAAGTAGTGAACGCCGGCGCTGGCAAGAATTAGCAGCTCAATTTGCAAGCTATCCAAATCTGGTGTCAGAAGATAGACAACACTTAATAGCAGAAACTCGCAGGTATCTTTACCAACTGCAAAAGGAGGAGACAGGGGGACAGGGGGGACAGGGGGACAGGGGGACAGGGGGACAGGGGGGACAAGGAGACAAGGAGACAAGGAGACAAGGGGACAAGGAGAACAATTCTTTCCCCCCATCCCCCCCTCTCCCCATCCCCCCCTCTCCCCATCCCCCCCTCTCCCCATCCCCCCCTCTCCCACTCCCCAATACATCTCCTATCGTTGCGGAGGTGAGTCGGTTACTTGCGCCGAAAATTGACCAAAAATTGCACGAGTTACCAGAAATAGGAGTCAGAAAAGCGCTAAATTTAGGAGAGCGTCTTGGTTTATACACCGTGCGCGACTTGCTATATTACTTTCCTCGCGACCATATTGATTATGCGCGTCAGGTGAGTATCCGCGAGTTGCAGGGGGGCGAGACGGTGACGATAGTGGCAAAGGTAAAAAGTTGCAACTGTTATGTTAGTCCCCGTAACAAGAAATTAATGATTTTAGACATACAGTTGCAAGATAATACTGGCAAAATCAAAGTTAGCCGCTTTTTTGCGGGTACGCGCTTTACCAGTCGCGGTTGGCAGGAAACTTTAAAGCGTCGTTACGCAGAAGGTAGTATTGTCGCAGCGTGTGGGTTGGTGAAAAGCGGTAAATACGGCTTGACGCTGGATAATCCAGAACTAGAAGTTTTGGCACAACCGGGAGATCCGATTGAGTCTTTAAATATTGGTCGAGTGGTGCCGATTTACTCCTTAACAGAGGGTATAGCGGCGAATGTGGTCAGAAGCGCGGTAATTGCTGCTTTACCATCTGCGGCTCATATGAAAGATCCTTTGCCCAGTGGTTTGCGGCAGAAGTATAATTTGATGGAATTGAAAGATGCGATCGCTAACATTCATTTCCCAAAAGACAGCGACATTCTCAAAGTTGCCCGTCGTCGTCTCGTCTTCGATGAATTTTTCTATTTGCAACTAAGTTTACTGCAACGTCAGCATCAAGCACGAGCGATACAAACCAGTGCTATTCTCGCTCCCAAAGGTGAGTTAATCGAAGAATTCCACAAAATATTGCCTTTTAAACTCACCGGCGCTCAAACCAGAGTTGTTAACGACATCCTCAACGACTTACAAAAACCCGCACCGATGAATCGTCTAGTACAAGGTGATGTCGGTTCTGGTAAAACTGTTGTCGCGGTAATTGCCATTATCGCTGCAATTCAATCAGGTTATCAAGCTGCGCTGATGGCTCCCACCGAAGTTTTATCAGAACAGCATTATCGCAAGTTAGTTAGCTGGTTTAATCTGTTGCATTTACCAGTAGAATTACTGACAGGTTCCACAAAGGTAGCAAAACGGCGACAAATTCACGCGCAACTAGCAACGGGTGAATTACCTTTGTTAGTGGGAACACACGCCTTAATTCAAGACCCGGTAATTTTCCATAGACTCGGTTTGGTGGTAATAGATGAACAGCACCGCTTTGGGGTGCAGCAACGGGCGCGTTTGCAGCAAAAAGGCGAGCAACCTCATGTGTTAACGATGACAGCCACTCCCATACCGAGAACGCTGGCGCTGACGATACACGGCGATTTAGATGTGAGTCAGATTGATGAATTGCCACCGGGAAGGCAGAAGATACAGACAACAATGCTGACGAGTAAGGAACGTACCCAAGCTTACGATTTAATCCGCCGGGAAATCGCTCAAGGACGGCAAATTTATGTAGTTTTGCCGTTGGTGGAAGAATCAGAGAAATTGGATTTGCGATCGGCTGTGGAGGAGCATCAAAAGCTACAAGAAAGCATTTTTCCAGAGTTTTCGGTGGGATTGTTGCACGGTCGGATGAGTTCGGCTGAGAAGGATGAAGCAATTAGTAAATTTCGCGATCGCCAAACTCAAATTCTCGTTTCTACCACCGTCGTTGAAGTCGGTGTAGACATCCCAAATGCTACAGTCATGCTCATTGAAAATGCGGAACGCTTCGGTTTATCTCAGTTGCATCAATTGCGGGGACGTGTCGGACGGGGTGCAGCGCAGTCCTACTGTTTGTTGATGAGCAATTCTCGAAGCCCTGATGCAGAAGCACGGCTGAAGGTTTTGGAACAGTCCCAGGATGGCTTTTTCATCTCGGAAATGGATATGCGTTTTCGCGGTCCGGGTGAAGTCTTGGGAACTCGTCAATCGGGTGTGCCAGATTTTACCTTAGCAAGTTTAGTTGAAGATGAAGAAGTTTTATTATTAGCGCGGGAAGCAGCCGAAAAGGTGATAGAAATAGATGCAACTTTAGAGCGTTGGTATTTGATGAAAGAAGAATTGAAGTATCGCTATGAGCGCTTGATGGGTGGGTCAATTTTGACGTAAGTCGTCATAGTTTCTGTATTAAGTTGTTTCCTCTAAATATTTATGAACTAAAGTCACAGCCATAGCACCTTCACCAACTGCCGAAGCAACCCGCTTGATCGAGTTATGTCGGACATCACCAGCAGCAAAAGAGCCGGGAACGCTGGTTTCTAAGAAAAAGGGGTCACGGTCGAGTGTCCAACCTGACGGGGGATGACCATCTTTAAGTAAGTCCGAACCAGTGACTAGATAACCAGAGCGATCGCGGATAATATTAGTGTCCTTTGCCCATTCAGTATTTGGCGCACCCCCAATACAAACAAACAGACGTTGCGTATCGATTTTCTGCACACTGCCATCACAATTGGTAATTTCAATTTGGCGCAGTGATGTATCACCATCAAGACCAGTAACTTCAGTGTTAAACCATACTTCAATATTGCTAGTATTAGTAATTCGGTTGATGAGATACTGCGAAAGCGTGGCTCCAAGATTACCACCACGAATTAGCATTGTCACTTTTTTGGCATAGCGAGAGAAATACATCACAGCTTGCCCTGCTGAATTACCACCACCAATCACAAAGATGTGTTGG
This sequence comes from Tolypothrix sp. VBCCA 56010, assembly GCF_050875635.1. Taxonomy (NCBI): domain Bacteria; kingdom Bacillati; phylum Cyanobacteriota; class Cyanophyceae; order Nostocales; family Tolypothrichaceae; genus Tolypothrix; species Tolypothrix sp. VBCCA 56010. The sequence continues at coordinate 3,468 of NZ_JBPAOH010000092.1, read as the reverse complement.
TCTTGGCACATAGGTGCTTCGCTGGCTCCCGCACCATAGAACAAGCCTACATTTAAAAATCGGTCTTCGTTGGCAAGATTGAGCCGTCGATACTCTACACCAGTCGCACAAATATTTGCCCGTGCAATCATTTTGCTGTTATCTGCCATGTCTACATAGATGCGATTATTCTTAAACTCAGCTTTAATGCCTTCGCGCATCAGCAACAGTTCGACACCAAACTTAACCGCTTGCTGACGCGCTCGTTCAGCTAATTCAGCCCCACCAATTCCTTCGGGAAATCCCATGTAATTCTCAATTAATGAGCTAGTACCTGCTTGTCCTCCAATCGCGTGTCGCTCAATGAGAACAGTACGCAAACCCTCGGAAGCCGCGTAAACGGCAGCACTTAACCCGGCAGGACCCGCACCATAAATCGACAAATCATACTCTTTAAATCTTGGCTGAGTCACCCACCCCAGCCGATGAGCAATTTCTCGGACAGTAGGAGCAAACATCTGTGTGCCATCTGGCAGTTGAATTACTGGTAATCGAATATTACTTAGGGATGGAAGTCCAAGTTCTCTTTGGCAATCATCATCACAAGTTAATTCAACCCAGTCAAATTCAACAACACTGCGATTGAGAAAATCACGAATTTCATAAGCTTCTGCGGAATTAGGCTGACCGTAAAGCCGTACTTTTCTTGAATTTCTCTGTCTGTCTAAATTCTGCATCTTGCCTCAATCCTGCAAACTGATTATTAAAACTTGACTGTGCCGCTAACTGTGGTGCGTCGCTGTAGTTGGGGATATTGCGGGTCTGCGTAGGTAGCAAAATGAGCAACAGATGCGTTATCGCAAATAATCAAATCTCCCACTTGCAGCTTGTGATGATACACATACTCCGGTTGATTGAGATGACGATTCAAATCGCGAATAATACCAACGCTCTGTTGATGAGAAAGTCCGACAATTCCCACCGTCAGCCCCATGTTGATGTAAAGCGCTTTGCGTCCAGTTATCGGATGTTTTCGCACCAAAGAATGCACAACGCCATTACGGTGAATTGTCTCTAACCCTTCCACTTGCTTTTTGAGAGTTTCTGGCAAGGTTTCATAGGCGTGATACATATTGTTAAAGAGAAAATCCCCACCTTGAAGCGGTGCTTCGAGAAAGTAAAACAGCGATAAACTAGTTGGCGTTTCTAAAAATGAGCCGTCGTGATGCCAGTAATGTCCCACATTGGGATAACCATCTTCTTCGCGGTTGGAAACGGGAAAGATTTCCGGATAGTTCAAATAGTGGGGATGGGGGCTGAACTGTTCGAGCTCACCAAAGTTACGACTAAAGGCAATTTGTTGCTCAACGCTCAAGTTTTGGTGGCGTAAAACGAGTAGCTGATGTTCAATCAGCGTCGAGTTGAGTTGAGCAAGTATATCAGGTGTTATTTCCTTAGAAGCATCTACTCCTTCAATCTCGGCTCCCAAAAATGGCGTGAGAGGACGAATCATAATTTTAGATTGGGTATGCATTGATAAATACCTCTAACTCGTTTCATGTATTTATTTTATAAAGATATTCTGTGTAAATAAATACTTAAAATAAAGCATTTCCAGGTATTAACTTAAGATAAAACTGTCTTTATAGGCTTTTACTTATAAAATTAAAGTTATGATTGATAACTCACAAAAGCTGATTGATGAAACGAGTTGGCAGATTCTGGCGATTTTACAAGAAAACGCCCGCATTCCCTTCAAAGAACTGGGAAAGCTGGTAGGGTTGTCCTCGCCGGCTGTTGCGGAACGAGTCCGACGTTTGGAAGAAGCTGGGGTTATTACTCGCTATCGTGCAGAATTAAACTTGGAAAAACTAGGATTGCCGATAATGGCATTTATCACTATCAAATCTTTTGGACATCGCTGCGATGAAGTGCGATCGCTTTTGCGTGAGCGTCCAGAGATAGAATCTTGCTATCGCGTGACGGGTAGCGATCATTATCTAGCCAAGGTATCAGTAACTTCTATTAGTCACTTAGAGCAATTGGTCGATCGCTTTATTCCTTTTGCCACTGTCACAACTTCAATAGTGCTTTCAGTTCCCGTCGTTGGACGGACAATTGATCAGGGTATCTTCCCTGAAGCATAACATCCTCAAAACTTACGCACGAACTACAAATTTCCGTCATTGCGACGATAGGAAGCAATCTCAAAATCTTGTTTTGTGGTTACGAGTGCGTAAGTCCTAATCCTAAATCATGACGTTGCAGCCCGTCAAATCCCGTGTCTAGCCAGGATGGAGAATATGCTCTAGGTTCAATTCAGTTGCATTTGGATTCGCAATTAATTCTTTGTTGAAGTATCGTTACGATCGCTTGATGGGTGGGTCAATTTTGACGTGATTGAGCGTCATTTTGCTCCAATCCAAAATGCCAAATTTAAAAAAAGCTATAGCTATAAATTCCGCGATCGCCAAACTCAAATTCTCGTTTCTACCACCGTCGTTGAAGTCGGTGTAGACATTGCAAATGCTACAATCATACTCATTAAAAATGCAGAACGCTTCGGCTTATCTCAGTTGCATCAATTGTGGGGACGTGTCGGTCGGGGTGGAGCGCAATCCTACTGTTTATGTCGCTACTATGCAGTTTTCACATTCTCATCTGATGCTTGCTCTGCAACATTTTTTAAGCGACTCGACCTGATTTTGCGGATGCGATCGCTATTGCGAACACCACCTGCCATCTCATATTCGCGGCTGTCTTTGCCATACTTGATAGCAACCACCATCAGCATCTTCTCACAAAGCTGACTCAAGTTTTTTTCCATCTCTTCAATCTCTGTTTTAGAAGAATCAACCGCAGACAGAGCCGTATTATAAACATCAAGTTTGTTACGTAACTGCTCAATTGACTCAATCAGTTTTTCCAGACTATAATCTTCATCAAATTTGATGTTTGGAACAATCGATTTGAGTCCAGCGGATCTTAACTGAGCTTTTTCTAAAATACGGGATGTGCGTTTTAGACGAGACATAAATTTATTTCTTTAAGATACTTCTAGAGCTAGCTTGCCTCAGTTAAACCGCATTCCGGTTCAGGGTAACTCACAATTTTTGATATAAACTTTTCAGGTGATACCAGTAATTTTCCGGTATAGCAGAAGGCAGGAGGCACTTATGAGAAGGTTGATTATTGATATTACGTTGTTTTAGCCATTCAACATGTCCTAAGCTTTGTGGCTACCGCTATATAGCAGTTACCATTCAGATGCGGTACAACATTATATCGTCGCGTGTAGGGGCACGGCACTGCCGTGCCCTTACGGGTGTACCTCACGTAACCGAGAATTGCTATATCTCATCACTAGATGATAAAAGTTTTAAGGGAGACCGCTCCGGTGAACTCAAAGACCGCTCCGGTGAACTCAAAGACCGCTCCGGTGAACTCAAAGACCGCTCCGGTGAACTCAAAGACCGCTCCGGTGAACTC